>JBATUM010000032.1:0-13365 GCA_049671145.1 Promethearchaeia archaeon | reverse complement strand
CTTATATACTACTTAAATATATAGTTAAATTACCATTTCAAGAATTTATCAAAAAAAAAAACTAATTTAACCAATATAGGCGAATTATATGCTAGATATATTATTTGAACTAGTATTTCCATTAGTTTTACTTGGACTTCTTATCATAATTTTCATTAGCGGAATCATTAAGAAAAAACCTGAACGCCAATTTATGACTTTTCATGAGTTTATAAAAGATTGGCTAGGAGATCACGGACAAGCTCATAAATTAGATGAACAATTTGAACAAATGAAAGGCGACATAGCTGGGAAGATGTATATGCCTATAACGTATAAAGGAGCAAAAATTTTTATTAAATTGGGGTTAAGTCCAAATAAAGTTTCTATTATGAATTTAATTTTCTCTTTTCTCATATTTTACGCCGTAATAATGCTTGGTAGAGGACATACCCTTGATCTCCTTTCTCAGCAACCATTCTATGGGTCCTGGTTTATTCCTCTTGCCTTTTTTGCACTATTTACTGGAATTATCGATGGAATTGATGGCTCAATAGCTAGGTTATTGGATATAAAGTCTAAATCTGGTGCCTGGTTTGATAATGTGATTGACAGGATTAGTGATACATTATTGTTGGTATGTTTCATTCCTACTAGCTTTATGACAGTTTATGGCCTTGATTTTAGATGGATGGTTTGGACAAACATTTTACTAATTTTTATTTATGAATATATGAGAGCAAGGCATGAAGGTTTAGGTCTACATGAAACGAAACCCTATATGGGAGAAAGAATCACACGATTCTTAATGTTCTTCACTTTTTTTCTAATGTATGGAGTATCCAGCTTTGCTGTATTAATATCCTATTCTATCAATCCCTCTGGTGCTATAAAATGGACTAATTTTCATAATTGGTTAACAACATGGACAATGCTAATCTTTCAAATTAGTTTGCTAATAATTATGATTTTATCCGCGATTCTATTCGCACGATATATCTGGAAAAACCTCAAGAAAATGGATAATACTAAGACAGGTTAAAAAAAATTGGTGATTTAAAAAAATGGCATTAATAAGATATTTAATGTATGGACTTTTTTGGGTAGTTGTTTACGCCCTAATTCATATATATTTCCCTCCATTTTGGATGTCTGGAGTAAAAAGAGCAATTGATACTTTCATTATCAATCCTCTGACTAATTGGTGGTTTATTTTCCCATTAATTGGTCTTGCCATGTTGCTAGGATTTGTTATATATTATGGAATACATTTCCTCGCCTCATTTGGTAGTGGTTACAAACCCAAAACACCATATTATGCAGATATAAGTATATTAATCGCTTCTAAAAATGAAAGAATATTATTGGAAAGAACATTAAATTCTATTGTTAAATCAGATTATCCAAAAGAATACATCCAAGTAATTGTAATAACAAGTGGATCAACAGATGATACTACTCAATTTTGTGAAAAGTTCGCAATTGAAAATAGTATAATGGATATAAAAGTTTTATCAGAGGATCTTCCTAAAAAGGGTAAACCTCCAGCGCTCAATTACGGTTTAAAACATGTTAATAATGATATTGTAGTGCTATATGATTCAGGTTGCATTTTAGAACCAAATACATTGAAAAATCTAATAGCACCATTTTATCATGATAAAAATAATGCGGTAATTGGACCTGTGTTAGTTAAGAACTGGAAGAAAAATGCATTAACCAGGGGAATTTTTCTTGATTACTCTATAGTTTCTGGTGGTGGATTACTGTTCGAAATTAAAAATAGATTAGGTTCCTCAGCTTATTCTTTTGGAAGAAACTTTGCGGTTAGAACAAAATACCTCCGAAAATATGGGGGTTTTAACGAAGATTCAATGACAGAAGATCTTTACTTATCTATACTATTAAATTTAGATGGGGTAAATATTCGTTTTTCTCCAAAAGCAAAAATTTATGAATATGTACCAAGTACTATGGAAATTTTAAGAAAACAACGCACCCGATGGCTTGCTGGATATATTTTTGATATGCCCCAGTTAATGGCAATGAAAAGCGATAAAAAGAATGGTAAATCCTTAGTAATCGCAAGAAATATGACAATGATGCTTATAGGAAATCTAGATACGTGGATTCCTATTGTAATTGGATTTGCAATACTTGAATTCTTAATTGGAGAAATATATCTATTAATTTGGACCCTCTCAGTTCTGATCTTTCAACTTGGCTATTTGATCAATGCGATACGAAAATACTGCGATAACCATTATGGTCTTTTATTCTTCTTTCCAATAAGTGGATTTATCCATCTTTATATGTTTTTACGTCAGTTTAAACTTCCTAAAGAATTAAGTTGGGAAAAAACTCCAATGCTATTTGAAAAAGAAGAAGCAGAAATAGTAGCGTTATCTACAATATAATTTAACTATTTTTCTTTTTTTATTTAAATCCCGAATAAGATTTAATTTATCGCTTTAAGCTTTTTTTAAAGGAACCTTCCAAAAGAGAGAAACGAATAGGTAATATGAGGTATTAGATAAAATTAATTTTAAATAGAATTAGAAATAATAAAGAAATATCATCGAAAAAAAGGAGGAGGATGGTTAATATACCTCAAATAAAAGTTGATGATATTAATATTTATTATGAAATCCATGGAAAAGGGATCCCCCTTATTTTTATTATGGGCCAAGGTGGTCATGTTAAACATTTCAAGTCTTCTCTACTATTTCAAGATTTTGAAATGTTTATTTTTAAAAAATTTAAGACAATAATTTTTGATAATAGAGGAATTGGACAAACAGATGATGGAGATAAGCAATATACCATAAAAACATTAGCGGATGATGTGGTAGGATTGATAGATGCTTTAGAATTTGGTAAAGTAAACGTAATTGGTTTTAGTATGGGAGCAATGATTGCTCAGGAATTAATGATCAATTATCCTGAAAAAATTGAGAAAGCAATTATTGGCTCGACCCATTGTGGAAGACCAAAATATATCATACCTTCAAAGGAGATCTTTACTGGAAAATCCCCTTTCCAAGAAGGTGTATCTCCAGAAGAAATAATAAAAAGCCAGATCCCGCTCGTATATAGCAAAGGTTTCATTAAAACCCATCCGAATTCTATAGATGCTATAATCCAAAATTATCTTTCTCATCCAGTTCCTCTTGAAGTGTATCGAAAACAAATTAATGCTGTGTTAAAATTTAAGTCGCATAGAAGATTGAAAAGTATTCAATTGCATACTTTAATTCTGCATGGAAAACAAGATCTTCTTGTTCCTCCTCAAAACGCGGAAATTTTGGCTGATTTAATCCCGGGAGCAAAATTAAAATTGTTTGAAAATAGCGGGCATGGTTTAGTTACTGAGCAAGCTGAAGCTGTCATGAATGCCATCATAGATTTTATGGGAAATCATTAAATTAAAAAAAATGTAATCTTTACTTTGTCATAAATGTAAAAGGAGTTACCTCATTAATAATAGATTTAACAAAACAATTATATAACTTTAATTGGAATTAAATTTTATATAATATTTATTTAATCCAAAATCTTACAATTTAGCACAAATATGTTGGATTGATGAAGATTGAAAAGAATTTCTCAAAAGGTTATTGATGTATTTTCATTAGGCCATATTGTATTTGGACTAAATATAAACTCCTTTTTTATATTATTTTTCCAATTCAATTTATCCTACAGACAGGGAATTGTTTTGTCTCCATTCAGTCTTTTGGTATTTATCGGATGGGAATTGATTGAGCACACATTTGTTTATAAATTTATTTATAGTCGAGTTTTAAAAAATTGGGCAGAAAGCAAAACAAACTCATTATTGGACGTTGTGATCTCTGAAACTACATTCTACATAGCCTTTTTAATTTTATACGTTTTAATTTATAATATTTTAGTTTCATTGATCAATTTAGTTATTTGTTTATCATTAGTCCCAATTGTGGCTATAATCATAATGAAAAGTAACAAAAAGAATTTTGCCAATTTTGACAAAACTGGAAAGAATTAAAGTATGTTAAATCAGGATAACCAATAGTGAAACACTACAGCCTTCTATTTTTATCCTTAAGAAGTGGTTCTAATAAATAATAAATTTTTTATATTTTTTTTTTATAAAACATTGAATAATTTTTAAATATTTAAAGGAAATTTTTTTAAATTAATAAATACAATTCTAGAAATTGGTTATCGTTATGAAAGCACATGATCATTTGCCCGAAGAATTAAAAACTAAATATTTTGATTTTAAACCGAGAAATTATCCAAATGAAAAATTTTGCGCCGATTTATTAGAACAAATAAAATTATCCTATGATAATTGCAAGTATTATCAAGAAGAGCTCTGTAAGAATTTCGATTTTACAATTCCTGATGAGCTAACCATTGAAGATTTGAAAACAATCCCCTATATTCCAACAGACCTTTATAAAAAATCAGAAAATCTAACCTTACAATTCTTAAAAGTACCGCTTGATAAAATTGTGCTCTTTTCATGTTCATCTTCAACAACAGGAGATCCTTCAATAGTTCCTCGAACAGTAGAGGATTTTGATCAGATGCAATATAATTCAATTAAAGTTTTCACAGATTTTTTTAGATGGGATGATTATAAAGTAGGTTCCAAAATAAGTCTTATTTTTAATTTCTCACCAGGTCGTCTTCTGATGTCATTTATGGCAAAAAAAAATGCTAAAGGATTTGAATATGTTAAAAAAACCCGTTATTTTACTGCTTGCATGAATAAACCTTGGGAATTTTATGGACAAGAAGAATACATGGTAAAACCAAAATTTTTTAAAACAATTTGGGCAATTCTATCAACTTTTTCAATAAAAGGGGGCTTTGTTTTAGATGTTAGCAGATTATTGAAAATGGTTGAAAAAGTTACAAAAACAGGACATTGGAAAGGAAAAGAAATAGTTAAAATTTTATTTGGCGGAAGCCCCCTCTTAATGAATAACATGTTTGAGAAAAGACTATTAAAAGAAAATGTGTTCTATGACCTTGATGGAATATCTTTTGTCGGCTGTGGTGGTGGAGGATGGGATGGGGTTAAAGGTGAAGCAAAATTGGATGTTGTAGATAAAGTCAGATTTATTGATAATTATGAAAACGTTTTTAACATTAAACGAAAAGATATTGGCGATATCTATGCATTTACGGAGGGTCCAACTCTTTTTGGCGGACATTGGTCTGAAAAATACCAAGATTTCTTATTACATTGCCCTGATACTTCTAGGATTATAGTAAGAGATACAGAAAATCTAGAACCCATTAAAGAGGGTATGGAAGGTTTATTAGAAGTAATAACACCATATGGAGTAAATGGTAGCATAAATCAAGCAGTTCTTGTTGATGACATTGTAGAATTAATTTCAAAAAATAAATGCCCAGAATGTGGATATGAAGGGGCTACATTTAGAATTATAGGAAGGTTAAAAAATGCCCAAGGTAAGAGCTGTTCTTCAATAATTGATTGGCTTCACTGACCTGCCAAATTTTTTTACTTAATTTTTACCTCTTATCCACTTTTTTAAGCAAGTAGATTAAGTTAAAATTTATTATACTGAAAATTATACTAAACTTATATAATTTGTAAATTATGTCTATTCTTCTCATAATTCGAAAAAATAAATAAATCAGAAAAGCTAGTGAGAAAGCATTTAATGATAAATAAAATATCATATTCAAAATTACAAAACCACAAATAAACAGTGCCAAAAGTAAAAGAAAAGGGAATGCAATTAACTGCAAATAATTCCACATGGTTTTTCTATCATAAATTGATTCTGGTTTAAAGGAAATATCCATATTATGAACGGCTGCTATTTTTGAATATGATTTTCCATATTGGATATACCTTTTGATGTTTTGAAATGTAGTTCTTTTGCCATGATGAATTACCAGTCCTTTTGGCACATAAATTAATCTAAATCCTTTCTTTAATGCCCTCCATGAAAATTCCAGATCTTCAATTCTATAATTTAAAAAGCCACCTGTATGTGTCACTAATTCTTTTTTAAATAACATATTACTTGAATTAAGAAAATTGACGGAGGACTCTTTTTTTAGAACTGTTTCAATTTTTATGGATGGATTTAATTTTCTTTCTGCTCTATCGCAAAATTCGACTCTTCCTCCAACTATATCGTATTTTTTCAAAAAAGGAACTAAATCTTTTAACCAATTTCTTGAAACAAAGCAATCAGAATCAGTTAAAGCAATAATGTCATTTTTCGCCTCGCTAATGCCAACATTTCGAGCTTCAGCTGATCCAACTGACTTTTTTAATACTATAGATTTAATGGGATATTTTCTTAATAGATTTTTCGTATTATCCGTTGAACAATCATCAACAATTATTATTTCATAATTAGGATAGTTCAAATTAGATAGATTTTTAATTAAATTAGGTAAAAGACTGCCTCTGTCTTTTATAGGCACAATTATTGATACGGGTTGCAACACTGAACTCATTAATGTTTTTTAGTATTATTAATTATTTTAATCTATTCTGATTGAGGGACATGAAATATATATTAACTTTATGAAAAATAAAATACTAAGGAAGTTGGGAATAAGTTATTTAAAAAGAATTCTCAGAGTAATAAACGGACCAGTATTTGTCAGCATATTTTTTACTCGAAAATGTAATTTCAATTGTTATTATTGCGCTACTTCAAGAAACATACAAAAAAATGATATCTCATTAAAACAATGGAAAGCTATAATAAATCAAATTTTTAATCAAGGATGTCGATTTATTACAATATATGGGGGGGAACCAACACTTCGGTCAGACTTAGGCGAATTAATAAAGTATTGTATAGATTTAAATATTTTTACTCATGTAGTAACTAACGGTTCTCTATTAAATGAAGAGTTACTTGAGGAATTTGCATCCTATGGATATTTCCTTTTAGGTATAAGTATTGATGGGTTTTCAGAAACTAATTTTAGTCCCAAGAAATATCATCCCGAATTAATCGAATTACTTCATATAATAAAAGAGAGACATCCTGATAATATAGATTATAGCATTCATATAATCCCTACTAAAGAAAATATAGATGAAGTCATACCATTAATAAAAACCATCAATTCAAAATTGGATTGCCGGTTTTCAATAGATCCTGTACATTCATCGATGAATCCTGATGAACATTATCAGTATAGAAGTTATTGCCCAGATTTACTAATAAAAAAGGAAGATATGGATCGAATAAGGAAAATGATTCAATATTTAAAGAGACAAGGGGTTCAATTCTTTTCTCCTAACATTTATTATTATTATATGAATAAATGGTATCAAAAAAAATATTCTTGGAATTGTGATGCTGGAGATTTATATTATGCAATTGATAATGATGGAACTGTAATGCTATGCGAAGATGTTAGTACATCTATTCCATTTAGCAATTTTATCAAATTATCTCATAGGAAGCGAGTTAAAACAATTAAAAAATTTAAATTTGAATATTGCGATTGTTTTAAACCATGTTATTGGAATCCCACAAATTTTGTTAAACACCCCATTAGAAATTTTAGATACCGAAATAAATTAAAATAAATGTTTTGAATAATTAAATGCCATTTATTACGATAAATCAATTAAAAGTTTTCTATTACGAGAATACAATAGCAGGCACACCTCTCGTATTCATTCATGGATGGATAGGAAGCTCAAAGGAATGGATTCATCAATTATGTTATTTTAATTTTAAAGAACATATTACCATACTAGATTTACCTGGATTTGGAAAATCAGATAAACCAAAAGCAAAGTATTCTATTGAATTTTTTACTAAACAAATATTAAATTTTCTTAAATTACTTGGATGTAATGAAGCCATTCTTATAGGGCATTCTTTAGGAGGAATGATTGCATTAAATATTACCATCCATAATCCAAAATTAGTGAAAAAACTAATCTTAATTAGTACTAGCGCTGCAATTTCTCAATCACTTAGAGATAAATTTAAGTTATTTTGGGTGAATCTGATTTTCAAATTAGTTTACAAAAAATTCTTGAAAAATATTATTAAACAGATTCTTTCACCAAAATTTAAAAATCGAGAATTAAAAAAACTCTATGATAATGCATTAAAAATCCCAAAGTCAATAGTTTTAAGGACATTCAAAAATATGACCTCTAAATTTAATATAAATAATCAATTATCTCAAATTTCTCAACCAACTCTAATTATTCATGGAAATGAAGATAAGATAATTTCTCACTCAATGAATAATGAATTAGGTAATTTAATTCCTAATTCAGAAAGATTTAGCATTGAAAATGGCTCACATAGGTTAATGGTTGACAATTATAAAAAAGTTAATAAAATTATTGATGATTTTATTCAAAAAATAAATTAATACTTCTTATCTACCTCTCCTTTTTCATATTCATTTAATTGCCGGATAACTTTAGCAGGAACACCATACGCTATAGAATATGGGGGGATGTCCTCCGTTACTACTGAACCTGCTCCAATTATCGATCCTTTACCGATTGTAACCCCTGGTAATAGAATTGAATATGCTCCTATTCTTGCGTTTTCACACACTTTAATAGGTCCAAAGCTGAAGGTTCCATGTTTTATATGCATTGCATTATGAGTTAACATTTTTACTCCAATCCCGCAGCCGCTGCCTTCTTCAAATTCAATTAAGTCAGGCAACAGTGGGTCAGGTGCTGCTTTTTGAGAAATGTGGCAATTTTTTCCAATTTTCATTCCTGTAAAGCGAAATAATTTGTTTCTGGCTCGTGGCCATCCAATTAAATATGTAATAATCAACGATATTACATGGTTAAAGGCACCTTTCACAAACCAGGAAATAGAAAAGCCTTTACCCTGAAGATATTTCGCAATGATCAACATTGGTATAGGAGTAAAAATATGTTCCTCGGTATCTATATTAATATATGTTATTTTTCCTTTTACTTGAACTTCAAATTCGGGTTTATTATGCTTCCATACTTTTCTCGCTTTTACTAAATCCTTAAAAAAAATAGCAAAATCTATATTTACTAGAAATAGAACTAAGCTCAATGCAAAATTAATTGGCAAAAAAAGTATAAATAACATTAACCTTGTATTAAGTGCTAAATCTTGATTAAATAATACACTAAAGTATGTAAAATAAGATGCTACGAAAATAATTACTACAAATCCTAATAGACTAAAAATATATATAATTGAACCAGTTAATTGTTTAGATTTTGCTAAATTATACCCTAAGACATATAATACAAGTAAAAAAGTAAAAGTGATAAAAATTCCACCATAGATATACATATTATATTCATTGAAAATTAATGATAACAAGGGTACTATGTATTCATATATTGTACTTATCCAAGGAATTGAAATAAATAATCGATTGATTACAAATAAAATAAGCACTATAGAACTTACAATTAAAAAAATAAATGGAAGTACAAATCCTTTTTTCATTTTATTTCAATTATTACCTTTTAAAATACAAAAAAATCATATATTAATAATAAATGAATGATTTAGAATATAATAATCATTCTGCTTACAATAAGTAAAATGAAAGCATTTAATACAAAGCATAAACCTAAAATTTCAGTTATTATCCCCACATATAATGAGGAAGCTAACATAGAGGAAACACTAATAGCAATTAAGAAACAAATATGCGATTTTCCTTATGAGATTGTTGTAGTGGATGGGCAAAGCACCGATAATACCTTTGATATAGCTAAAAAATTTGCGAAAGTATATATATCGCCACAGAAAGGTAAAGCCTATCAATTAAATTATGCTGCTCCAAAGACATCGGGAGAGATACTTTTATTTTTAGATGCAGATACATTGATGGACCCCCTTTTCTTACAAAAAATTTATAAAATTTTTCAAAAAAAAAAGAATCTTTTTGCCTGCAGTGCTAGAATTCAATATTATGATGGAATAGCATTTTCATTTAAAATTGGTTCTTTAGTATGCACTATAACAAAATTCTTTTTTCAAAGCATTGCTGTTCATCTATACTATTTCTTTAAAAGTTTATTTGGATATCCTGAACTTTCCGGAACAAACATGATAGTTAGAAGAGAAATATTCTTTAAAGCAGGTGGTTTTAAGCAACCACCACATTCCTTAGGAATTGATAAAGTTTTCTCAGATTCTATAATATATGTGACTAGAATTTTAAAAAAAGGTAAAGTTAAGAGCCTAAATTTTGTTTCAGTATTAACCAGTGGAAGAAATTTAACAGTTAAACGTAGCTTAAAACGCATTAATCTATATTTTTCAGAGAAAGATGTTTATTATGAATTAGCAAAAAAAATTGATTGAAAGTAAATCTTATATTTTGATAATAGATGAATACAATATTAATTTATCCCCAACTTCAATTTACAGAAACTCAAATTCCTACCCCGCCTTATTCTATTTTATTTATTGCTGATTACCTAATTAAAAGAAATGTAGATGTAGCAATCTTTGATTTACGATTTGATTCATACTCCCAAGTCATAAATGCCATTTCCAATAATGAGCCAAAATACATTGGCGTCTCTGTAATGACTGGACCACAGATTTATCATGCTTTGAAAGTGTGCGAAGCCATCAAAGAACAATTTAATAACGTTAAAATTGTATGGGGTGGTATCCACTCAACCATTCTTCCAACACAGACTCTTCAAAATAATTTAATTGATTTTGTAATCAGGGGAGAAGGTGAAAAACCTTATTATGAACTTGTAAGTGGAGAAAATAAAAGTCAAATAAAGAGCCTTTCAATAAAAAAAGGTAGAAAAGTATATCATAATCCTAATTCTGCTCTATTAAAAAGCATTGAAATAAATAAGTTGAGTATTCCTTGGGAGTTGATAAATCCAAAGCATTATATAAGAAATGGAAATTTCAACATGATTACTAGTCGTGGCTGTCCGTTTGGATGTGCTTTTTGTTATAATACCCTATTTCAAAATGTATGGAGAGGGTGGACTGCCGAGAAATGCTTTGAGGAACTTGATAAATGCATAGATTTGGGTGCTAAAAAAATTAATTTCTATGATGATTATTTTTTCGCAAAATTGGAACGGATTAAAGCTCTTTTTAATTACTTTAAAAAGAAAGACATCATATGGAAAGCAGAATTACGTGTTGATCACTTAAATTCTTCATTAGCTAAAGAAGCAAAAGAACATGGCTGTAATCAACTGTTTTTTGGGGTAGAATCTGGCTCTCAACGAGTATTGAATATCTTAAATAAAAAGATTTTAATAAAAGATATAATTAAAAGTGCTAGAATTACAAAAGACGTAGGTCTTAGTGCTGATTATAGTTGGATGATTGGTGTACCAGGTGAAACAAAAAATGATATAAAAAAAACCATATTTTTAGCAAAGAGAGTTAAAAAGATCAACCCTGATTGTGAATTTTCAATAAAGGTACTTTTTCCCTATCCTAAAACTCCAATTTATGATGAAGCTATAAAAATGGGATTCAAACCTCCGTCTAATCTCCTTAGCTGGGCGAAAATTAGAAGAGAACGTGCACCGAATTATTTAAAACACAAGAATCTCCTTGAAATGATTTCAATTACAAGCGCCATTGTGGGTAAGAAAGTTTTTGAACAAAATAATATCCCAATTCTTAAGTTAATTAGAGCTATAGCAGAATTTAGGTGGAAAAATGAGATTTTCATCGCTGGATTCGAAAACTTTTACTTTAAAATTTTTAGAAATATAGTTGAGAAAAGAATTGTTAAAAAAGATACTCTTGAATATGACCCCTTTTCACATAAAATAGTGTTAAAAAGGGAAGAATAAAGCATAACTTTTACACATCCTTAAAAATAGTAGCTTAGAATAAAATCTTATCAGAAAAATTAGGTATAATAAAAAGATGAAAGAAAAAAAGAAAAGAGATTTTAATTTCTAAAATTTAAATTCTTGAGTCGCTCCTTGAAGGAATTTCTTCTACTCTATTACGGTTATAGATTTCAGCGAAAATATTAAAGAAATCTGCCTGTCTTTGTCTAAAATGAGGCTTTGGCTCATTCTTATTTTGCTGTAATATTAGTTTCCATTTCTTTAGTTTAGGATTGCCTTTACCATCAATTATTAATTCACCGTTTTTTCGTTTATTTACCCATAATATTATGACGCCAGGTTTTTGTAGCTGAATATTATTTACATCGTGCCATCTTACCCATTTACTTTTTCCCATAGAATACATTGAACCTCTCATATACGTAACCTGTATCCTCCAGGCAAAACCGTTGTCAGTCACTATTAAAAAACCATTTTCTTTACTAAGTCTACATTTTGAAGTAATTATCGGGTCGCCTACATCGTCTTGACCCATCATTTTTTCATATTTCTCAACTCTATCGGGAGAAACCTCCCAACCTTCCATTATTGGCATTTTAATTCACTCTAAATTTTTAATTTCTGGATTTCCTTTATTATTATTATAGCATAATTTTTATAAAAAATTTCCTAGAAAATTTAATTATCAATCCAAAGTTTATAAAAAGAATAAGTTTTAATCTCAAATTTAAGTTATTTAAAATTTTAAGTTCAAAATTACAAATATTACGCATATAATGAAAATTGTATTGACCTTTGATATTGAAAGAGATGTTCCAAATGTTTTAAATACATATTTTGGAGTAAAAGTCGGCCTATTGAAAATATTAAAACTTTTAGATAACTTTAATGTTAATGCAACTTTTTTTTGTACTGGACATGTTGCTCAACACCTACCAGAATACATAAGATTAATTGAGCGAAAGGGTCATGAGATCGCATGTCATGGGTTGAGTCATGAACGGTTAAACCAATTAGGTTTTATAAAATGCCAAGAAGCAATTTCTCAAAATAAAGAAATTTTAGAGAATACATGTCAAAATTCAGAAATTATTGGGTTTCGGTCACCATATTTAAATCCTCCAAACTACTTATTCAAGGTATTAAATAATTTGGGCTTCAAATATGATTCATCAATTAAATCCCATAAAAAGGTAAAATCTTATCAAAAATATAATTACGGAATTCAAGAATTTCCTCCTTCAAATTTTAATATATTTTTTAGAATTCCCATGAATTTTTATTTATTGCTAAAATGGATTTTTAAAAAGAAGTTAATAATCTTATGTTTTCACGCTACAGAAGTGATAAATATGAAAGATATTATACGCAATCAAATGAGAGCGTTTAAGTTATTCCTCAATCTTTCTTATAGACCAGATCGTTGGTTGAATACAGGAGATATATTTAACACCAAAATTCATAATTTCATCAAGGAATGTCTTTCTAAAAAAGCTGAATTTCTTACTTTAAAACAATTATACCTACAAGAGAGTCGTTAGGATCTTATTTCAAAAAAC
>JBATUM010000031.1:0-10596 GCA_049671145.1 Promethearchaeia archaeon | reverse complement strand
GTGAAAACCACTACACCAATTTCAGGATCCATACATCGATTAAAGGCATCAATCAATTCATGGATGGTATGTTGTGTACAGGCATTATATCTTTGAGGGCGATTTATTGTTATACGAGCAATTCTATCTTTCTTCTCATAAATAATATCTTCATAACTCATTTTATACATCTCAAAAATTTTTCAATAATTATGAAATTTATAGATTAATCATTAAAAATGAGCGTAATATATATAAACAATCTCTAATGAATAAAAAAGCAACAAATTTTAGGATTGAGAAAAATTTATTTAAAAGGGTATAAATTCGTGAAAGAACTACATCCTTTTCCAATATCAGGAGTCATCCTTCCTGTTATTCTAAATACTATTCCTTCTCTACCACATTCACTACATTTATTGAAATCTACTATTTCAACTATATCATCAAGCATGACAGCAACTCCAGCGTAGGATTTAACACCATAAGGGGTCAATACTTCTATTATACCAGGTTCATTTGTTTTTTTAATTCTTTCAAGACTACCAATCTCGCGGATGACTATATGAGCTTCATTTTTATCAAGATGAAAAAGAAAATCCTCATACTTTTTACTCCAATGACCACCACAAGCAATAGGAACTTCCGTTGCACCATAATTATCAGCAATATTCTGATATGGGATGTTAAAAAAATCCGAAATGGTTTCCATAAACTCTGCTTTGTTTATTTTATACCCTAGTTTTACTCTACCTTTTATACCATCCCATCCTCCACCACCTAGCTGGACTCTGAAGGTTTCGGGCATGTTAAAACCTTGTTTATGTTTTTTATAATAATCTTTAAAATTTTGAAACATTAAGGGTGCAGAATTTGCAACTAATGTGGGAATTTGTTTGCTTTCTACCTCTTTAAGGCTTTTTTCCATCAATTTTCCATCAAGTTCAATAAATACTTTTTTCTTAAAATGGCTCATTATGTAGGAGACAGTTTTCACAAGTTTAAATTTCAATAAATAATCTATATCATAATTTTTCCAAATATCAGTAATATCTCTATAAAAAAGAAAACCACGTTTTCCATGCCATTCCCCTGGCATTTTATTCATAAATGCCAGTGATGGAGCAAACAAAATTAGACGCTTAATGGAATGCATTTTTGAATATTCTTCAAATACCTTTTTGTAATTATTTTTGAATACTTCAATATCCGCAGCATCCCTCCCTATTAAGCTTGGATCCCCTGTTGTAGACGAACTTAATGTCCAATATGCTAATTTGTTATAAGGTATCCGTAATAATTCAGGAAATTTTCCATTAGATTCTTTAAAATAATTCCAGTTTACGTAAGGAATTTCATCCAGATTTGATTCTTTGATTGTCTGATCTAAATCATATTCTGTTTCTTCACAGATTTGTTTATATAACTTACAATCAATAGAAGTTGCTTCAACTTCATTCCTTAGGTCATTAAATATTATTTGAGATGCCATAATAATTGCCTCAATCTATAATTTATTTGAACCAATTTAAAAACTTTTGTTATATAAGTTAAAAAAACTTTACATTCGTGAAACCTATATTTCACGATTATGTATGATATAGTCAAATATACAGAGATAATATCAATATTTAATGCAGAACCATTTTTTGCTTAATTTCTTGTACTAACTTGGCACCTTCTCTGTTTACTTGCGAGAAAATATCCCTTAATATCTCACTAATTTCAATATTTTTTACTTCACATGAAATATATAAGAGCGATAATATTTGTTTTGCTAGAGCTTCGAAATTCTTAGTGTCATCAATAGGTATTCTTATCCCTAATGCTTTAATATCCATTTGAGTTTCCTTTTCTTGTTGACGGATTACAATTAAAATATCATTTTTACGGCCTTTCCACACCTCTGTAATAGCCCTAATGGATAGAATATACTTTTTTGTCGGACTTCCAATTCCATGAACATCTTTGGCAAAACTCAATGGTTCAGAAGTTTTAATCGATTTTAATCCAAAGGATCTATTGACTAGATTTGATTTATCTAATTTATTTTTTAATTTAGTAATTTCTTCTGTGAGTTGCTCTACTTTTAGCGACAATTTTTCAAATTTTTCTAAAAATAATTCTTTACCTATAATATTCTCCATTTTACTCATTTCATACACTAACTTGAATATAAATATTACATTTTCTGAAAAATTCGTTAATAAAAGTAATTATTAAAGTATTAATCTCTTATGGATTTCTAATTTCTAATTAAAAGAAAAAAAAAAAATTAAGTAAAAGACATTAAGAAAAATCTTTCTCAGTATCTTGTTCTTCAATTGTTTCTTCTCTACTTTGTTCCTTCTCCTTATCAATTTCGGCATATTTTTTTTCAGATAATTCGGTAAAGTATTCCATCTCTCCTTTTAGACTTAAATTTTCCCTAATTTGCTTATCAACATCTACCATAAATTTTTTTTCGGTGACATTATATTTCCTAATTTCGTATAAACCCAGAATCACCAAAACAGCAATGAAAAAGATTAATATTCCAATGTTTCGTAATAAGTTTATAATAGTTTCATCTAATATCGTCATAAAGTCAATATATGGCAAACCTTGAAGCCAATCATATGGAAAGTAGTGTACAAATTCGTAAGCCACTTTTGAAAAGACTAACCATAATAATATGGTATCAAGACCAATACGCATTGATTTTTTAAAAACGCGTTTACCCAGGAGTTCTGCTTGAGATCCCATTAGAGTACTAATTGAATATAATATGATGAATATGTCAATAAGTATCATTAAGATTTGGGTAACGGGTGGTGAGGAGCCTCCACCTCCAACGCTTTTTATAGCGATAAACACCTTTACAACTAAAAAGTATGTATAAATAACTACTAGAATTGCAAATATTCCAATCCATGCATTAAAGGTCTTTCTTGTTAAGCCTACAAGGGTTAAAAACGCAAAGGCGACAATAATTACACCAACTATGATAAAAAGTATTCTTACACCCAATATTATTATAGGATAAGTGGATAGTTCAGGAATAAAAGTATATATTATATCTAATATTCCGAGTGCGGGCACAAACATAACCACTAATAAAAATAATGAGAATAATACACCTCCAGAAAAAGTCAAGCTTCGGGTTATCTTTCGATAATTGTGTCTTTTTAATCGCTCGTCTATATTTCTTGCAATCAAATAAGCCCCATAGAGAATAAACCAAGAGGAAAAAAAGATGTAACTAAATACTGAAAATGCAAAAATTGCCACTAAAATTACTGAAATAAAAAACATGAGTGGTAATGTTAGCAAAAAGATAATAATTATCTTCCAAGAGGACACTTCTTTTATGTCTTTTTTAAAAATTAATGATAAGAGAAATAAAAACATCAAAAATGTTAAATACGGTAAAAATATTACAACTCCAATGATATCCCATAATTCAACTTCAATTGCACCTATTTGAATCTTAATCTGGATTGGAATTTGAATGAGAGTTATATCAATTAAAAGCCAGATAACAAGAATTAAATATTTCCGATTTTCTTTTAAACCTAATTTTTTTAAATTATCAATAAATTCCATAAAAAAATGATAGAGTAGAGTAATTTAAAATTTTTTAATACAATGTATAAATATTTAAAATGATGCACGATCTAATATTTAAAAAAATTAACTTAAAATGTGAGAATATTGATACTTCAAGGAGATTTTTGGACATATTTACAAAACTTCTTAGATTGGGTTGGTCAATCTGCAGGGGTAATGGTTTTTATTACCGGCTTTATTGCTCTATGCTCTTTGCTCTATGAATGGAAACGTAGAGGGTCTTTCACTAAGAGAAAACTAGCGGAAGAGAAAATATTTGGTGTGACAACATTCTTAAAGGTATTTTCTTTTCTTGGATGTGTTGTTGGTCTTTTGGATGTCTGGGCAGGAGCTTGGGGTCTAATTCGAAACGTGCCTCCTAGTTTTCGATATGCAGATATAGTAGGATATGAAGCTAATCATTTTACTTGTATCTTTTTAATTGTGATAGGTATAGCAATGTTCTTCAAACCTATCAATGACTTGCCTTTAGCTAGTATATTAGGATTATTAGCAGGAACAGCATCTACTTTTATACTAGCCTCACTTATACCTGAAGGATGGGAAGAACCGATTGGTGAGTGGATTAATCCAAAATTGCTATTAATAATTGTTTTTGTTATAGTTACTGCAATTGTGGCACTTACAGCTAAGTTTTATATCAGTGTTTTACAATGGATTTCGAAAATATTATCATGGCCCCCCATAGCATTCATTATTATGATCTTTTGTTTTGCTCAAGGAATAGCATTATGGGGATTTGGGGTTTCAATTCCTAACCTCTTATAATGAAAATTTTTTCCCTTTTTTTTTATTTAAAATATTCTACTAAACTTTTTTGTTGGTTTAAAGGCTTGAATGGTAAATATAGTCGTTTCTTTATAAGATTTGCAGATTCAGGAGCGAAACCTTGAAAATGGTTGTTCACAATAATAAATATTTCATATATATCAGGAGTTTTGTTTAAAATAGAAATACTTTGAAATAAATCATGTAAAGATTCTTTTTGTTCTCTTTGAATTCGGTTAAATAAAGTTAATTCACGGTCTCCAATTAATCGCACATAATAATGGTTTTGGTTAGGTAAATAATAAGGTTTAATTCCTGGTTTGTAAGTTGTTCCCAAGATAAATTTATTTCCATCAATGATGCTAGCTAAATTTTCAGTAATAAACCAACTATTATCACGAAACTCGAAGATATAAAGACTTTCTGTATTTTTAGGAAGGTGATTAACTAGGCTCATTAATTTTTCAACATGATTTTCGGAGTATTTGAATCTTGGAGGAAATTGAAAGAGAAAGCCCAATATTTTACCCTTTAATGGTTCAAACCGTTGAAAAAATTCGGCAACACGAGTATTTATTTTAAAGACTCCCAAATTATGAGTAATTTCTTGCCAAACTTTAATTATAAATCGAAAGTTTTGCGGTACTCTATTTGCCCAGTTATTAACCATTTCATTTGAAGGAAGATTATAAAAACTCGAATTTATTTCAATAACATCAAAGAAATTAGAATAAAATTCCAAATACTGCCTTTTATCAAGCTTTTGGGGATAAAATGTACCCTTCCAGTCCTTATAGTCCCAGCCTGCTGTACCTACAGAAATTTTAACCATAATTACCTGGTAGTATAAAAGAAAATTTTTTACAACCTAATTAAATTAACAATAAAAAACGCAGTAAAATAAATTACTTTTATATATAATTACTTTTTTGAAAAATATATATAAGAAAGTGAGATTTAATAAAAATTAAAAATATTTAAGACTTTTAATAAAAAAATAAAAATTGAAGGTTATTTATAATAAACGGGTGAATATAATTGGGAATCGATTGGGAAAAGTGTGAGATAGCGCCCCAAAAGGCTCAAAAAGTTGAAGGAAGGATTTTATTAGATCTTAGAGCTAAAGTAAATCAATTAGAACATGACTTGGCTCTAAGTAAAGATCAATTAAGAAAGTCCATGGAAGAATTCAGAGAAATCCAAAAAAAGTTAACAGGAAGAGAGAAGAGCTTAGTGAAAATAACAGAAAAATTTTCCTCTGCTAAAAAGAATTTGGATCGTGTTGCCGAACAAAAATTAAATGTGGATATTGAACTAACAAAATTGAAAGCTCAAACTTCAGAATTGGAAAGGCAATTATCAGAAGCAAAAGCAAATGTTATACAATTAAAACAAGAATTTAAATTTTCTACTGAAAAAACAAACGAAATGGAACAAAGTTTTAAGTTTAAAGATAAAATGCTTGAAACTCAGAAGGAAGACTTGCGGAAAAGAAATGGAGAAATCGATAGATTAAAGGATCAATTAGCTACAAATCAAAATGAGAATGAAAAGTTTATTGAAAAGATTAAGAGTCTTGAAAGACAATTAGCTGAAGTAGAATCTTCACCAGAAATATTAGAAAAAATTCGAGAAGCAATGATACATAAGGGTTTTCTTTCAGATAAAGAATTTGAAAAAATAATTGCGAAATTCGAATAATAAATAGTAAATAGTTTAATAATTACATCATAATTGTCATTGAAAAGCTGAAATTCGCCTTCAATGGATTCTTACATAAGACCTTGATGATTCTTTATTATATATACTATTTTAAATATTAAATAATAATAGATTAAATATACAGCTTGAAAAAATATATATATTATATTATAAACTTAATAATATACATTAAAGAAAAATTATTGTAAAACAAATCAAAAAATTGTAGGTGTTAAGAAGGTTGGCGATCGACTGGTCTAAGGCTAATGAAAATCCTAAAAAATCACAGAAAGTCGAAGGTCGTTTTCTATTGGACCTCAGAACGAAAATAAATGATTTGGAACAGAAATTAAAAATAAAAACAGATAAGCTTGAGCGATCAACGAAAGAATTAGATGAAACTAAAGAAAAATTAGCTGAAATAGAAAAGAGTTTAAGTGATAAAACTGAAGGATTATCAGCATCTAAAAAAGATTTAGAAGCTGTTAAGGAAGAAAAAGAAAAAGTGAATAATGATATTGAGTATCTTAAATCTAATGAATTAGAACTGGAAAAAAAGTTATCTGATGCTAACTCGAAAATTTCAGAATTAGAAAAACTTAAAGAGTTTGAACCAAAGATGACAGCTTTGCGGGAAGATTTTGAACAAAAAGAGCGAGAGCTTGAAAGTGTGAAGAAAGACTTACAACAAACGATTTCAGATAAGTATGTAGAAATTGAAAGCCTTAAAAACGATTTAAATAAGATAATACAAGAAAAAGAGGATGAAATAGCGAAAAGTAAAAATGAAACTGATGCAAAACTTAGAGAAGTTGAGGCCTTAAATCTTAAGATAAAATCTCTTGAGGATTATATAGAAGAAGCAAAAGGCGCCCCTCAAGTGCTTGATGAGATTAAAGATGTAATGATACATAAAGGCTTTCTTTCAGACAAAGAGCTCGATGATATATTAGAAAAGCATTTAAACCAATAAGTAATAATTTTTATTTTAAATCTTATCTTTATGATTTCCTTTTTAAAATTAATTCGCATAACAATTTTAGTAAGCATTTAATCCTATGTTATTAGAAACTATCAATAATGGAGGAATTTTATTTATTTTTGATTTAGAAATCCTTTAATATTACTTATAATGGAAAAAAAAAAATTGAAATTAAATGGTTAAGTTAATCTGGGATAAAAAAAAGGACATTTCACATCTTATAAAAGAACAAGAAAAAATTTATCATCAGAGATTTACTAAGTTTGAGAGTTTTCCTATTTCGAATTTTAATGCACAAAAATTAAAAAACTTAGAAAACTGGGAAAATTTATTATTTTGGGGAGAAAATTTAGAAGTTCTTTACTACTTGTTAAACATTTTTGAGAATAAAATTAAGTTGATTTATATTGATCCACCATTTTTTTCTGGAACGAATTATCCTATTGAGATAGAAGAAGATGGTGATTTATACGATTCAATAGCTTATATTGACCATTGGGGCAAAGATTTAGATTCTTATTTGCAAATGATTTATGAAAGACTAATTATTTTTAAAAAATTATTGGCAGAATCGGGATTGTTATTTATTCATTTAGATTGGCATGCGAGTCATTATGTAAAATTAATTTTGGATGAAATTTTTGGTGAAAACAGATTTGTAAATGATATTATATGGTATTATTATAATAAATATTCAGCAGGGAAAAAGAATCTACCTCGTGCTCATGATAATATTTTAGTATATTCAAAAACAAATAGTTATAAACTTAATAATATCAGGATTCCTCGTGAGAAGCCCCGTAAACAACTGAAAAGAATAATGGTTAATGGTGTATTGAAAAATTTAAAAGACAAAAACGGACACGTTATTTATAGAGTTGTAAATGATAAGAAATTAGATGACGTTTGGAAGATTCCATGTCTACAACCCGCATCTAAAGAATGGACTGGTTTTCCAACGCAAAAACATCATGAATTGCTTAAACGAATTATCCAATTGGGAAGTAATAAAGGAGATATCATTGCAGATTTCTTTTGTGGTTCTGGCACAAGTTTATTAGTGGCAGATACACTCGGGAGAAAATGGATTGGATGTGATATCTCCAAATATTCGATTTATTTAACGCGTAAGAGATTATTTTCTTATAGAAAGAATCTAACTCATGTAAAAAGTCTACATCCAATTAGTATCTATACGAATCTAAATAATGAACATAAAGTAATTATTAAATCTGGATTTTTTAATAAAAATATTATTATAAGAAGAAAAAAATGAAATTATTATTTCTTATGATATATCAAATTCCAACCTAAGTAATTAACTAAAGCTTCGTGTACGATCTCAGCAACTTGATTCAATGTGGCAGCAACATGATGAGCAAAACCTCCAATACATAGCTTTTTCAAAGCTTCTTGAAGATTAGGAATTACAATAACTCCATATCCTCCATATGTGTTTAGAGGATCATCTGTATAATTTCCTTCTGCTAAAAAGGCTTTAACTTCCCCAAAAACGTCATCAGTTTCAATTCTTAATAAAGTGCAAGGCTGAGTTTTTATTCTTCCTTGAATCGCTCCAAATGTGTCTTCTTCTCCTTTAAGGTCTGAAATAATTGGATGGGTTGTCATTCTAGTATCTTTAAAAAATGATTTGGGGAGATTACTGCAATGAAATAGAACCATCTTGTTTGGATCTTCTCCATAATTATTATTCCAATCTAATATAGCAGATGGATTTTCTGATGCTAATTGTAATATATACATTCCTATCAAACCTGCGATATCTACTTCACAAGCAGCAGGGATAAGGCCCTCACTGAACATACTCATTACAGCACAAGGAACTATTCCAAAATTATCTTGAATACTTGGCCAACATTGAAATGCAAAACCATCTAGTTCATTTTCAATTACCCATTTCTCAACTATGACTGCCAACTTAGCTAATCTTAGTAATCCTCCTTCTGGAAAAGAAATAGTTGAAGTATATTCTTTGATCGACTGTATCTTTTCTTTAACTTTAGGATCTTGATCATTTAATCTATTAATTTCACCAAATATCTCAGATAAATCAATAGGTTCAATTGTAATCCCATAAAATTCTAAGATCTTTTCACTGTATCTAACAGTTTCAAAAGCATTGGGTCTAGTTCCAATTTGACCAAACCTGGCATTTTTAAGGCCTTTTACAATCCCACAAATCTTTTCAAATCTTCTGATATCTCTTTTAAAAATATCGGATCTTATTGAGCATGTATGTGTGCTAGTAAGGGTGAAGGGGATACCATTTTGATACAACACATTACAAACCGAAATTTTTCCACAGAAAGCATCTCTTCTATTTTTCCTATTCATTTTTTCGATTTCATCTGAGGATGCTTGAATCAAAATAGGAACCTTAAGATTTGCCAACTTTATGGTATTTGCGATTCCTTTCTCGTCACCAAAATTAGAAAGACATAAAATGATACCCAAAATTTTATCAGAATTCTTTCTAAAAAGTTCTGCACATTTCTTAGCATCTGAGTATGTCTCGACTGCTCCGAGGGGAGTATCTTCCTCATCTAAAATAACAATTTCATAACCTAATTCATTCATTAAATCTATTATTTCTTTTCTACCTTCTTTTACTAAATGATCAGGAAATACATCTCTGTTTCCCAAAATAATTCCAAATGTAGTTTTTGCTTTTCGATTTGGTTTATTCAAAAATGCCATAAACATCCAAATTTCTATTAATTAGAGTTATTAAATTTAATTCGTGGTTGCATATTTATTTTTTTTCTAAAAATCAAAAAAAGAGTAATTTTAATCGAGGAAATTTAAACTTTCAAAGTTTTAAACCTTTTGAAACACACCATAGATAACACTAAAATTATCAACCCAATTCTTCTGTTTAGTAAAGATAGGAAAAAAAGAACAAAAAATCGCTAACCTCTTAAAACCACAAGAACTTACAAAATCTTTAATTTCATCCGCAGATTTAATAAATACATGAGTTTCATCTTTAGAGTAAAATCGATTATAAATAAATTTGCTCCTCTTATTACTTATTGTTGGAACCTCAAAACAGAATAATCCCTTATCATTAAGATGATTATGTATGTTTTTGATGGCTTTTTCAGGATTTTCAAGATGTTCAATTACAGACAAAGCAGTAATAATATCAAAATTCCTCTTAAAAGGAATGTTTTTTTCAACATCTCCTTGTTTTATTTCGCAATCTATTCTATTACTGGCAATTTTTAACGCATACTCGGAAATATCCATACCGTATACTTTATAATTCTTTTTTAAGAGTTTTAGAAAATGCCCATAAGCACAACCAATATCTAGAAGTGTTTCATGAAAAGTTGAGTAAAATTTTGTAAATTTTCGATATTTCCTTAAACGCCATGGGTTAAGTTTTGTAAGTAAATCATAATTCCAGATTTCTGAGGAATGTGAATTCTCCCCTTTAAAGTAATCGTTGTTAAATACTTTTTTATTACTCACATCTAAATATTATATTGATTAGAATAAAAAGATTGTGAAGCAATGTAATAATAGAATCATGT
>JBATUM010000030.1:0-7202 GCA_049671145.1 Promethearchaeia archaeon | reverse complement strand
TGATATTCCCTTAGCAAAAGAATTGCTGGGTCGATGATCTTAATATCCTTTAACTTATTCTCCTCTTAAATTTATTGCTTTAAAAAATTATTTTAGCAAAAGATTATTATATCAATTAATTTTTGCTTTAAAAAACTAATCTCTTATTTTTTACAATGTCAAACTCCAAACAATTAATTATAAAGAAATTTGAAAGATTATTTTATCCCAGAGCGATAGGCATCATTGGAGCATCTTATAATCCTGCAGGTGGCGGTTATTTCGTTGAAATTATGAAAGATCGATTCAGAAAACCCATTTATATTTTTAATCCTCGTTTAAAGGGGCAAAGCCTTTTTGGATTAGAGGTTCATGGATCGATTTTAGAAATTCCAGACAATAAACCAATTGATTATGTAATAATTGGAGTCCCTGCAAAAATAGTCCCA
Organism: Promethearchaeia archaeon; assembly: GCA_049671145.1. Classification (GTDB taxonomy): domain Archaea; phylum Asgardarchaeota; class Lokiarchaeia; order Sigyniarchaeales; family SOKP01; genus SOKP01. Next base: position 6,774 of record JBATUM010000030.1, on the reverse strand, counting down.
AAAATTTTAAATGAAGTAGGTCAAAAAAAAGTCCCTTTTGTAACTATTTTTGCTTCTGGTTTTGGTGAAATTGGTAATGAGAGTCTTGAAAAAGAAGTTTTAGATATAGCACAGAAATATTATATTCGAATTATTGGACCCAATTGTTTAGGAGTATATAACCCTGAAGCTGGATTATACATTGGAAGAGCTCAGTCAAAGAAAGCCGGAAACTTTGGAGCTGTACTACAATCGGGTGGATTAGCAGTGAACGTTGCTCAGTTGGCCGATGCATATGGTGTTGAAGTATCAAAAATGATTTCTGTTGGAAATGCAATTGATTTAACGCATCCAGATTTCCTAGAATATTTTTTACATGATAATCGAACCGCAATTATTGGTTTATACCTTGAAAATCTTAAAACACTTCAAAATGGGCGACGATTCATGAAAGCAGCAAAAGAATGCAATTTAAACAGAAAACCAGTGATATTATGGAGAGCTGGCTATGGAGAAGCAACAAAAAAAGCAATTATGTCTCATACAGGAGGATTAGCAGGAAATAATAAGATATGGGAAGCTGTTGCTAAACAAACTGGTTGTTCACTTGTTAATAATTCTGTAGAACTTGCTACTTTAGCATCTGCGTTTAAGTTAATTCACTTACCTTCATCTAGAAATATTGGATTAATAGGGATTGGTGGTGGATCAACGATTGAGGCAGGAGATACTTTAGAAAAGTATGATCTTAAGATTCCTAAATTAACAGAGAAAACTAGCGACAAAATGGCTCGATTCTTAAATGATGTAAATACTAATTTCGCTAACCCAATCGACCTAGGGGCTCAAGGTGCATTACCACACATATATTATCGTACAATTTTGACTCTAGATAAGGATCCAAATATTTCTGCCATAATTTTTGTTAAGGACCCTGAGAGGTTTAAGAATTTAGAGGATTCTCTGGTTGGAAAATTGGGTTTTGAAAAAGGTACGGATTTAAATAAATCTTTTATAAAATATATCGGAAAAGCTAAAAGAATTTGCACAAAACCTATGATCTGTGTTATGCTAAAAATTTCGGAAGGTTTTGAAGAATATAAGAGTCGCTATAAATTCAAACTTAGATTATTAAATAGAAATGTTCCTGTATTCGAAAGCTTTGATCTTGCTGGAAAAGTGCTTGATAATATGAATATATATAGGGAATTTCTACAAAAACATGGAAAATATCCACGAAATTAATTAAGAAGGCTCATTTTTTATATGCTTGACTTCTATAGGACGTCCAGGACTTCCTTGATAATAAAATTTTCCAGGTTTACCTCTCCAATTTTTATGTAAAACTGTGTTTGGAAAAATTACGTTATCCTCAGTGGTTAACGCATTTGGACCAGTTATATCACCTGGATAAAACGTGGTATTTCTACCTATTTTTACTTCTATCATTGTTATCTTTCCGAATATCGTATTGACTGCATGTGAAGATATCCCAGCAGTAGGATAAAAGAACACATTATCTTCTATATCAGTGAATTCTAAACCTACATATCCATCACAATAAATAACGTTCTTACCTATCTTATTATGGCCTATTCTCTTTAGAGTACGATTCACGAGCCAAGGAAAAGGTGACTTTGAGGTTAGCCACATAGGAAATTTTATAATAAATCCTCTTTTGTGATAATACTTCATCATTTTTCCTTCTGGACTATCTACATCATCAAGAACGCGAGCAAATACTCCTTGCTGTGGTAGGGATTTTTTATTCCATCGTCTTACCCATAAAGCGGCAAATTCTACCAGTAGGATAAGATAGATATAATATAATAAAAATAGAACTGTTGGAAGCATTATGAAATGAAAAATTGAGTCAAATGAAAAGAAAATATTAATGATTCCATACTCAAAAAGAAGAAAAAACCCCAAGCATATATATAAAGGAACTAAAAAACTAATAAAATTTATCTTAAAGAAATCTAGAGCAGGAAGTTCAACAGTTTTCTTTTCTTGTGTCTCATTTAAATTTTCCTGATTTAAAGTCGTATTTTCATCCATAATATATCTATTGATATTTCATTATAAAAAATTAATTACGATTGAACATTTAACATTGTATATGGTTGATATATTAACTACAATTCTTGGGATATTTATTTCAATTATTGCTTCTTTTTGTTTTAATTTTGGTATTGTCCTCCAGAAGAAAGGTTTAAGAGAGGGTTCTGAGATAAAAATTGAAGAGGGAGTAAGAAATTTATATAATACTTTTAAGGAGTTTAGCAAAAATAAAAGTTGGCTTTCTGGTACTCTATTGGGATTGATTGGAATGATACCTTATGCCATTGCGATGGGACTGGTTGGAATAGTTGTTGTACAACCATTAATGAGCATAGGGCTACTTTTCTTCGTAATATCTGCGGTTAAAATGCTGAATGAAAAGATTACATACTATGAAATTATTGCCATAGGAATTTTAATAGTATCTCCAATATTAATAGCACTTGCAGGAATTACAAATATTGTTATTGATTTATATCAATTTGTTATACCTTTTATTATCTTTTTGAGTCCGCTAATCGTAATATGTATTGGATTTTATTTCCTGTCAAAACAAAAACGAGGTACTCAGTTTGAAGGAATGTTTTTAATGTTTATAGGAGCGATTTTGTATTCAATCGGAGCGATTTTTACTAACATTTTAGCACAAGCTTTTACTGAAGCCAATATTTTTCCATTGGCCTTCTGGGAGATTTTATTTGGTATTTTTTGGTTTGACTATTTACATTTATGGATGTTTATAAGTTCTTGGGGAATGCTGGTATTCTACATTTCAAGTGTTATTTTTTTACAATCAGCTCTTCAAAAAAGTAAAGCTTTAAAAATTGTCCCAATCCAAAATGCAATAATGCTAGTAATACCCATAGTCGCAGGTTTATTTGTTTTTAATCAAACTTTTCAAAATTACATTTTATTTATGGTTGCACTTGTTTTAATATTAATTTCAACAATATCACTCAGTAGATTTCAAGTTAAAATTGAATTAATTCAAACTGATGGATAAATAGTAATTAAGAAGATTTGATGATATGTCAAAAATTACCTGGGATAAATACAGCCTAAAAATTAATGAAAAGAGAATCTTCCTTTTAGGTGGTGAATTTCATTATTGGAGGTTGCCTGATAGAGAACGTTGGAAAGATATACTAAAAATGTATAAAATTGCCGGTTTAAATAGTGTCAGAATCTATTTTCATTGGGGATATCATAATCCTAAGGAAGGAAAATATTATTTTGAAGGTAATAGAGATGTAAAATATTTATTGGAATTATGTCAAGAATTAGGTTTATATGTATTTATTGCCCAAGGGCCTTATATTTGTGCTGAAACAACAGCTGGAGGATACCCCTTATGGCTTTTAGGAAGGAAAGATATAAGAATTAAGCACTTGGAAGATAATAGCAAGTCAGTTTACGACCCTCATTACATGAAGTATTGTAAACAATGGTATGAAAATTTGATTACATTAATAACAAAACATCAAATAACAGTAAACCCGCAGGGAAAAGTAATTGCCTTCCAAATAGAAAATGAATATACTGAGCATGAAACGACACTTCGTAGATATATTCAAGACCTTATCTCTTATGCGGAAGAATTTGGCATCACAGTTCCTAATTTTCATAATGATGTAGAAGAATTAGGATCTTGGAATGGGTTAGTTGATTTATATGGTTTTGATAAATATCCTATTTGGGCAGATAAAACTCCCGAAAGCCTACCAATTACAGATTGGAGATTTGTTTCCTTCCGTAAAAAAATCGATCGCCTTGAGGAAAATGTAAGATCTTTTGGGGGAGCTGCTGCTAATTCTCCACTATTTATACCGGAACTTCAAGGTGGATGGTTTAATCATTGGGGAATAATTTATGGATATGATGCCTTATATGATTTTTATGGAGAGCCATACCAGAAAGTTCTTCTTCAGAGCTTAGCCGCTCAGGGAGCTACCATGATGGTGCTTTATATGTTTTACGGTGGAACTACATGGGGCTCACTTCCTAATTCTGAGGTTTATACTAGTTATGATTATTCTGCATCTATAAGAGAATATGGATTCCAATCGAATAGACTGAGACAATTAAGATTATTTTCATTATTTATTGAGAGTTTTAATGATAGTTTTGTTGAGACAGATTTAGTAGAACCCGCTGAAATTTCATGTAATGAAAAAAATGTTTTTAACAGACAACGAATAGGAAATGACGATACTAATTTTTATTTCTTCAGGAATTTCAATAAGAGCAATATTGAAGAATATCATATGGTTCTTTCTGACCAAATGCGAATACCTAAAGAAAAAAATCAATATTTGCGATCTCGTGATTCTTTCATAGCAATTGGAAATCACCAGATGGGTGTTTTTTATATAAAGTTTTGTTCATTGAATATAATACTAAAGGGAACTTATGCTGATGGACATCTAATTGTTCTAACCAATAACGGTGGTGAGCTTTTATTAGATGGAACGGACTTTGAAATAAGTGGAGAAATAAAAGCCTTTTTTGAAGAGAATTTTACTAGAATTTCGTTTGAAACTGAAGGATCTGGTCTTATCATTAACACAAATGAAAATAAACTGTATATTCTTTGCTTATCTGAGGAAATGGCACTTACTTTAAATGCAGATCTTAATGGATCCAATCTACGATTAGCATGGGGGGCTTATTCATTGTTTTTTTCTAAGAATAGCAATATAGAAGCTGAGATTATAGAATCCCAAACTGTTTGGATTTTAGATTCTAGCAATACAGCTGAAGGTTTTGAAAAAGTGGAGGATTCAATTATTCCAGGATTAATGAAGAAGAGATATTCACCTAAAATTGAATTGCCTGAGTTATCATTTGGCACATGGTACAAGCTTAAAACGAATTGGCCCAATCAGGATAATTCTAATATTTGGAAAGAGATCAATTTCGAAATTGATAAAGATCCTATAGATCATAATTATGTGTGCGGTCATGTATTATATAAATGTGAGTTCCATACTTCTAACTTCCAAAATTTTACTATTAAGATTAATTCAAGACATAAAACTGCAGTTTGGCTAAATAATCAATTCATTGGGGGGCATAATACCTATAGTATAAATTCTATGCAACCTGGAGCCATAATAGGTATAGATCCTTTAGGTAAAGGTGGGGAAATTTACGATTTAACCAAGTATATTAAAATAGGGAGAAATGTTTTATTTATTCTAACAGAAAATTTAGGTCAAAACAAAAATTTCTTTGAAAAATTCTTCATTGTAAACGATCTTAGAAATCCTAGAGGAATTTTATCCTTAGAATTTTCTAGACCACTTACTTCAGAAAGTTGGCACATATCTGGAATTGATGTAACTAAATTAAAGCAACCATATAATACTGCCGGGCTTCCAGGAGAAGAACTTGGTTTTCAACATGGTGAAGGTAAGGAATGGATAGAAATCAATCATCAACCAAGCGTAACACCAAATGACCAAATAATCTGGTATAAAACTACTTTTAATTGGAAAATAGATGAAAAAGTAAGAATACCTCTGAGATTACATGTCGAAGGTAAACATAATGTGCATTTATTCTTAAATGGGCTTTATTTTGGAAATTATTGGGGTGTTTATGGTCCACAACATGATTTTTACATAATGGATAACTTATTGAAAAAAGAAAATGTGTTAGTTTTGGCATGCTGGACAACAGAGCACGACAATTTAAAAATATCAATTAAACCATATAAAATAAAAACTGATAGCGGTAATATTGATGAAGAGGGAATAGTTTTTGCTACTCAAAAACATATAATAAAATTAGATTAAAATCTTTATTTAACATTTTATACTCAAAAATCTTTTAGATTAAAATCAATTTTATTTAATATTATCTATTAACCTTTGAAAGTATTTACTACAAATTTTGGATTAAGAATTATGATTGAAAAAACTCCAAATAACAATAAATCATCAAATAATAGAAGATTTTTCAAATATCGAAAATTATCACCACTTTGGATTGCTGTATTTATCGATATCATTGGTTTTTCCATGATTTTACCGATAGCACCTTCTATTGCTGAAGATTTCGATATAGAAATATTTTTTATGGGGATAGCTCTTTCTGTAAATGCTATGTTTTCATTCATTTTTGGACCAATATTAGGAAAATTAAGCGACCGATATGGAAGAAAACCTTTACTTTTAATTTCGCAAGTGGGTACTTGTGCAGGATTTTTATTGCTTGCTTTTTCTAATTCAATTTGGATGATAATTGTATCACGTATAGTTGATGGAGTTTTTGGTGGTAATTTTCCGATTGCAAAAGCAATTATTGGTGATGAAGTACCACCTAAAGACAGAAGTTTTCAAATGGCAAATATAGGTGTTGCTCATGTATTAGCCTCTCTTATTGGGCCAGGTTTAGGGGGTACACTCTATGATATTGGTGGAATTCTTCTTCCTGGTTTATTTGCTGCTGGATTATCTGTCTTTACTATAATAATAACGATTTTTATATTAGATGAAACTTGGCCAAAATCGAGACGTCAACATTATCATGAAGCGAAAACAAAGATCATAATTAAAATTAGAAAAAATAAAGGTGCTATGTTTTATTTAACTCTTTTTGGTTTTCATACTGCTTCATTCATGATTGCAATGGCATCATTATCATTTTTTGCTAAAATTATGTTTGGGATGGGACCTTCTGAAATTGGGATCTTACTAATGATCTCTGGTATTTTTCGGGCAACAATAAGAT
>JBATUM010000029.1:0-11240 GCA_049671145.1 Promethearchaeia archaeon | reverse complement strand
GATATGCATAAGTTGAAGAAGTTCCTGGTTTAGTTTTTCTTAAATATGACTCGATTAAAGCATCCAAATCATCCGCTATATCTTTTAAAAAAGCATCTTTAAACCAATTATAGCTTGCTCCAGTATTACCTGCATGAGCTTCAATTAACCATTTATTATTAAGTGAATGACTTGAAGTCCAATAATTGCAATAAGGATCAATTCTTGGTTTATTTACTACTAATTGAAGCGGTGATGTTGTCCCTAAGCTAATTCCTATGTCTCCTTCTTCTATAGCACCCATTCCTAACAATGATGCTTGTGTATCTCCACCCGTTTTAATTATAGGTATTTCTTTTTGTTTCAAATTAAACCTCTTTATTAAATCAGTTTTTAAATCACCAATTATAGACCCAGATTCGACAATTTTAGGAAAAAATTCTGGATTAAAATCAAAGGCTTGGATAATTTCTGTACTCCATTCACCTTTCTTGATGTCTATTAATTGGGATTCAGCTGCTGATGATAAATCTGTACAAAGTTCTCCTGAAAATTGGTAAATTAACCAATCATCTAACATTAATACCTTATCAATTTTATTATAGTTTTCTTCATTTTCTTCTTTAAACCATAATAAGCGAGCTAGGCAAAATAATAATGTAGGACTATGCCCTGTTATCTCAAATAACTCCTTTTCTGTAAATTCATCATCAATGATATATCCAGCATCTATACCACGAACGTCTGTGTTTGGGCCTCCATAGATTTCTCTGCCATTAATATCCAGAAATACGGTTGCTATCCTTTGAGCACAGGTTGAAATTCCAATAATATTAAATTCCTTAGATTTATAACCCTGCAATATTAACTGAATACCAGTTAAGACTTTATTCCATAACTCATTCATATCAAATCTTTTAGCGAGCCCATCAATATCCTCATTGATTACATTATATGGTTGGGTCATTACTGAATTTAAAGTTAAAGTTTCAGATACCAAGGCGATTTTAACTGAATTTGAAGAGATATCAACTGCTAAAATCAAATTTTCCATAATTTTCCCTGATCCAACAGTTTCTTAAACAATTAAGGTTTTAGATATTTTCTTTCTACTTCTCCTCTTGGCTTTTTTTCCTCAAATAATATTGCTTGAAAAGAATAAATTTTAGTATTTTTTTCTTTCCATGCATCATCTGGTAACCATGCTTTATTACATGTATGACTTAAAAATGTTTCTACGTCCCAATTTCTCCCATGTTCAACAGGTACTTGAGGTAAAAGTAAGCCACGTCTCATTCCTCTTTCTGCAATTAGTCCATCTCTTCCAATAACTATTTTATTGAAGAATTCTTTTTTATCATCCACCTTAATCAATTCTGGGGGTGTTAATATAGAAAGTTCTATTACAATATTATCCATTTCTTCAATCGTAACAGATGGAAAACGTGGATCTTCCAGAGCAGAACTAATTGAAACTTTATGTATTACATCATATAAAGGATAGGTTGGTTCAATATAGCCGATACAACCTCTTAATGGATTACCCGAGACATTATTTCTATTTAGGGTCACAAAGGCTCCATATTTGTCTGAAAATTTACTTTTTATGTCATCTGGTATGGGTATTCTTCTATTCCTTACTAAATAATACTCAATATTTTCTCTCGCGAATTTTATTAGCTGTTTACCTTCATCTAAACTAAAAATCTCATCCTTTGACATATCTTATTTTAAATTTCAATTTTTATAATATTATTATAGTATATATTCATTTATAGTTTACATTCTAATTATTCTACCAGTTGGATGGCCATTTTCAATATTGACCTCTTTACCTCTTAAAAATACCTTCCAAATCTTAGCTGAAGTTAATCGACTAGAGAAATCAGAGTTTTCAAATGGAGTATATTTTGCTTTACTTCTAAATTTCTGAGAATCGATAGGGTGATCTTCTGACTTTTCAACAACGATTAAATCAGCAAAATAATTTTCTTTAATAAAACCTTTCAACTTCAATTTAAATCTTTTAGCAGGATTTTCTGTTGCTGCCTCGATAAAATTTTTTAGTTGTAATCGATTCTGAAAAACTTTATCTAACAATAAAAGTGGATAAGTTTCAAATCCAGGGAATCCAGAGGGAGCTTCGAAAAATGGGAGAGCTTTTTCTTCAATTGTGTGTGGTGCGTGATCAGTTCCAATATATTTTATAGCACCTTTTTTTAATTGATCAAATAAAAATGTAGAATGTAATTTATGTCTTAAGGGAGGCAGAACCTTACCATACCCTGGATTTTCTAAATTAATATTATGATTTAATAATATATGATGGGGAGTAACCTCAAAAGTGATAATGGAACCATAATTATGAAAATTAATATAAAAATCACTTAATTCTTTGATACTTTCCTTACAACTGATATGACAAAAATGAATAATTGGGTATCTTTCTGGAGTTAATTTACATTTTTTAATTACTTCATAGCAGTTATCTAAAATAAATCTAATAAACTTAGCTTCATGCTTATTTGGATGAAGTCTATTATGTATTTTTAATAAGGGATTTCCTTTTTGTATATTAATATCAAGTAATCTTTCTTTATATGTCTTTGAAGAAGGCCAATCAGGATGAATAAAAATAGGAACTTGAAATTTTGAAGAAAGTTTAATTAATTTTTGTATATTCGATTGATTAGTCCAATCATTACCTGTTAACGGTTTCAATGGATAGATTTTAAAGCCTATAACTCCTAATTCAATAATTCTTTTTATTTCTTCCTCGTTAATTCCCTCAGGTACGCCTGCAATAAATCCTATATCAATATAAATATTATTCTTAGCTTTATTCATCCAAGTTTTTACGCGATCTGAAGTTGTGGCAGGGGGAATTGTATTAGGCATATTAAATGCTGTTGTAATACCTGAAAAAGCTGCTGCTTTTGTTCCAGTTCTAAACGTTTCTTTTTCATTCTGCCCCATATCTCTTAAATGAGAATGGATATCAATGATACCGGGCAAAACTAGTCTTTGACTACAATCAATTTCAATATCATCGTCATTTTTATCCCTAAGGTTATTTAAATTATTTTTAGATGGCTCAAAAAATATCGAATCAATAATTTCATTTTGAATTAATAGAGTACCTTTACGGATTTCTCCATTTTCATAAATTTTAACGTTTTTTAAAATCATTTCTGAAATTATTTCAAGATATGAGTTGTTGATCTATTACAAAATTAATAAATAAAATTTTATCTTCAATATTTTTTACTTTGGGAAGCGTTAGAAATTTTATATTAATAGTTTTTTTCATTAAACTGATAAAATCAGATGCTTTTGATTCATTGTGAAAAATTGGTAAAATATAAAGGTATTGATTTAGTGATTTTAAATTTATAAATTCGTTATGATTTAATGAAAGATGGCTTTCACCATGACCATTTACTATAATAATTTTATTTTGATTAATCTCCTTGAGAATTTGAAGACTATTTTGTAAATCTCCTAATTTTTTCACAATTATTCCAGGAGTAGATTTGATCCATTTATGAGTAATCTTAATTTCATTAAGTTTAATTATAGCTTTATTTAAGAGTAATGCTTGAGATCTTTCGTCTGAGCCCAAGAATCTTAAATTATCCCCTTGAAATTTTATTAAACTTAAAGTTTTATAAAAAAATAAAAATAAATTATTTTGTTTTCTAATTGAATAAGAAAGACAAAATGCTTCTTTTATAGATGAACATAATCTATAAATCTTAAGAGGAGTAAATCCACAGTCGATATCTTTCTTAGAGTAATAAGGAATATCTTCAATTAATAATAAAAAATTAACCAAATTTATCAAATAGTATATTAATTTTTAGAACTTAAAATCTTTCCCTAATTTACTAAAGAAAGAAGGATCTATTTTACCCATTCCAGGAAAACCCTTTCCTTTCTTTTGTAATTGTAAAAATCGTTTCATAAATTTTTTCATTTGATTATACTGGTCTAGCATTCGATTAATTACGGAGTAATCTGTACCACTGCCTATTGCTATTCGACGTTTTCTTGTTTTTTTAATTATCTTCGGGTTTTCTTTTTCTTCCGTTGTCATTGAATTTAAAAGAACTTCCCATCTTTCTAAGTTTTTCTCAGCATCATCTTTTAAAGCATCGGGAATATTACCTCCTCCGACCATTGCTAAAATTTGTTTCATCTTACCCACTTTTTTTATTGATTTAAGTTGATAATATAGATCATCAAGAGTAAACTTTCCTCGCATCATCCTTTTAGCCATTTCTGGATCCATTTCAATTTCTGCTTCTTGAACCCTTTTTACCAAACTTTCTAAGTCAGGGATTCCTAATAAAGTTCCAACAAACGATGTTGGTTCAAATTCTTCGAAATTATCAATTTTTTCACCCACCCCTATAAATCTTATAGGTTGATTTGTTGCTGAACACGCAGACAGAGCACCACCACCTTTAGCAGTTCCGTCTAATTTAGTTACTATTATACTTCCTATTTTTGTAGTTTTAGCAAATTCCTCTGCTTGGGAGTAAGCCTGTTGACCTAAAGTTCCATCAATTACTAAAATCACTTCATTTGGTTTTAACGATTGTTCAATTTGCGACATTTCCTTCATTAATTCTTTTTCTTCCTTATGACGTCCTGCAGTATCAACAATAATAATATCATAACCTTCATTTATCGCTTTTTTTGTTTCTCTAACAGCAATTTTAATAGCGCTTTTCTCATTTGGATTGCCATAACATTTAACTCCAATCTGATCTGTTAATTGAACAAGTTGCTCATATGCTCCTGGTCTAAATGTGTCTGTAGTAACAGCTGCTACTTTATAACCCTTGTTTTTATAAAATCTTGATAATTTTGCCACCGTAGTGGTTTTTCCAGATCCTTGTATCCCCACAAGCAAAATTACATTACTTTTTCCAGGTTTAATTCTAATGGGCGCAGGTTTCCCACCTAAAGTTTTTATTAATTCATCATGTACAAGTGTGATTACAAATTCCTTCCGTTTTGCTTTAGTGAGATGAGTGTCCATAGCTTCTTTTTTAATATTTTCAGTCATTTCGAATACTAATTCGACTTTTACATCTGCACTTAGCAAACTTCTCTGTAAATCTTGGATTAAAGCATTAATTGCATCCTTATCTACTAAAGGTAATCTTCTTATCTTTCTAAGTGCTTGATCTAGGGAGCGGCCTAATTTTTCAAGTACCATTATTTTATCATTAGTAATTTTATATGCTACTAATTAATATTTTTAAAAACTAATATTTTTTTTTCACTAAAAATAATAATATATAAAATAGAAATGTGAAAATTAAAAATATTCGTATAAGATTTTTTTCAAATTTATATATATAAGGAGTTAAGAAATAATGAGTATAAGAAGGACTGAAATACAAAAATTAAAAACTGGGCAGTACATCATGGTTGAGGAAGAACCATGTCAAATCAAGAGTACGGAAAGATCAAAGAGTGGAAAGCACGGTCATGCTAAAGTTAGAGTTGTATGCATAGGAATGTTTGATAATAATAAGAGATCTTTAACCATTCCTTCAGGGCATATGGTTGAGGTTCCAGAGATAATTAAAGGTAATGCTCAAATTAACTTTATAGAAGATACTTTAATTAATATTATGGATCTTGAATCTTATGAATCTCTTGATGTTCTATGGCCTTCAGATGAGGAATTAGTTTCTAAATTAAAAGATTTACAAAAAAATCCCGCCAAATTATCATCAGCTCAAGTTGAATACTGGCAGATTGCTGGGAAAACTTTAATAAACAGAGTTATTGTTAGTTAAAGTCCTTATTTATTTTGTTTAAGAAAAAATCAAAAATTTTATTTTTCTTTAATTTATTATTTTTTTTTAAGAGTTATAGTTTCTTATAAAAATTATAATTAAAAAAACTGAGTTTAATGGAGAAAAAGGCAGTATCTTTAGCATGTAGAATGGATTCAGAAAGAGCCATTAAATTAACTAAGAGGATATTTGAGTATCTCGTTAAAAAAGGAGAAGTTGTCCAATTAGAGACAAGAATTGCTCCTAAGATTTTTCCACATAGCGGAAAAGATTTAAATGAAATGACTGAGGTAAACACAAAATTCATTGTATCTGTTGGTGGAGATGGTACAATACTAAGAGTAGCGAGTAGTTTACCTCAACGTAATGCTCCCCCAATATTAGGAGTAAATATAGGATCGATTGGTTTTTTAGATGAATCAAATGAGAGAACAGTTTTTAATGATCTTGATAGAGTTTTAAATAATGAGTATATAATTGAAAAATGTTCCAAAATAACCCCATATATTGTAAAAAACTCTGAAGAAATCAAACTTAATAATGCTTTGAATGAAGTATTAATTGTCTCATCAAAAAGCTCAAAAGTTCTACAAGTATCTATAAAAATCGATGGAGTATTTTTAAACCGGAGTTATTTAGATGGAGTAATAATATCTACATCAGTAGGATCTACTGCATATAATCTTAGTGCTGGAGGTGCAATAGTAAAATCCCCATTAGAAATTATGCAAATAACTCCGCTAAACAGCTTCGCTAGATCTGGATTAAAACCAATAATTTTACCAATCACTAGTGAGGTTGAGATACAGTTATTAAGACCTCGCTTAAATGCAAAAGTTGTAATAGACGGTCAACGTACTTTCAAAAAGATCCAGCCAAAAACCGTTATTAAAATTCGGAAGGCAAATTCTCACATACAATTTATACGCCTTTCAAAAAATTTGAGTGAAAATTATTTTAAACGCTTAAGAAAAAAAATTATTGGTACTTTAAAGGTTCCCCTTGATGACAGTCCGGAAGAAGAATTCAATTCTAGTTTTTGATACTAATATCTTTTTTATAGGTATAGATCTTAATATTTTTAAAGAAAATATTTATACAACGCCTAAAATCATTGAGGAAATTGAAGTTGATAAATATAGTGATAAAAACAGAAATATTTTAAATAAAATTCGAGTTGCTATTGAAAGTAAGAAGCTGATTATAAAAGAACCTAATATTAAATTTTTTAAATTAGTCGAGGAGAAATCGAAAATAACAGGAGACTTTAAAGCATTATCTAGGGCTGATAAAGAATTAATAGCCTTAACTTTACAGCTTTCAATTTCTCAAAGCTACGATGTTATTTTATATACTAACGATTATTCAATGGAAAACTTATGTTCTGAACTTAATCTAAAATTTTCCCCTTTATATAAAAAAGGAATTGAAAAGCAAATTATCTTTGAAGTTTATTGTCCTCATTGTAAAAAGATTTATCAAACTGAAAACTTATATAATGAATGTGAAGTGTGTGGTACAAAATTAAAGCGACGACCTAGAAAAATCCTCAATATTTAGTGTAAAATATAAATAAAAAATTAATAATATTACATGATAAATGCAATAAAAAAAGATGAATAATGGGTATTAAAATAAATGAGCTCGTAAATGAAGTTAAGAGAACAATCACGTTTGAAAACCTCTTGAATAAACGCGTAGCTATCGATGCATTTAACACTATATATCAATTTTTAGCAATTATTCGCCAGAGAGATGGTACTTTATTAATGGATGACGAGGGTAATGTAACTTCTCATCTTTCTGGATTGTTTTATAGAACAATTAATTTTTTGGAGCATAATATAAGACCTATTTTCGTCTTTGATGGTACTCCTTCAGAATTAAAATTAGATACGATAGAAGAGAGAAGAAAAATTAAAGAAGAATACAAGGAAAAAATGATTAAAGCTAAAGAAGAGGAAGATTTTAGAGAAGCAAAGAAGTATGCCCAATTAACATCGAAATTAGATGAAAATATGATTGAAGAAAGTAAAAAACTAATAAATTATTTTGGAATTCCTATTGTAGATGCAAGTTCTGAGGGGGAAGCTCAATCAGCATATTTAGTACAGCTAGGAGATGCTTGGGCATGTGCTTCACAGGATTATGATACGTTATTATTTGGAGGAGAACGTTTAATAAGAAATTTTGCTGTTAGTAGAACCGTAAAGGTTAGAGATACTTCAAAAACTTTAGATATAGAATATATTTCATTAGAAAAATTTTTAGAACATTTAAAAATTTCAAGAGAACAATTAGTAGAAATGGGGGTTTTAATAGGAACTGACTTTTTTCCTGGAATTAAAGGAATAGGTCAACATACAGCATTGGATTTAGTTAAAGAATATGGATCCTTAGAAAATATCTTAAAAAGTAATATAAAAGTGAGGGGGAAAGAAATTAACATAGATATGGAGGTAATTGACCAAATAAAACAGATATTTTTAGATCCAGATATAAAAAAAGAGTATCCTAAAGTAGTATGGAAAAAAATTGACTATGAAAAGATTCAAGAATTACTAATTGAGCAACATAATTTCTCAGCTCAAAGAGTACATAATGCTCTTGAACGTTTGAAAAAACAGGAGCTTTCAAAAAGACAGGTTACTTTAGATAGTTTTTTAAAAAAATCGTAAATAATTTTTCGAAAACAAAAAATTTTTACAAAACTAATATTTTATATATATATATAAAACTAATTGTTAAGATCGATCAGATATGGATACAAAAGATAATTCTAATAGTCGAAAAGATTTAAGTGAACAAAAAAGAATCACATTACGAGTTCAAAAAGCTAAAAAGAGAGATATTGGGCGTAATATCATTCGAATAGACCCTAAAACCATGGAACAGTTAAATATCCAAACAGGGGATGATGTTGCGCTTGTTGGGAAAAGAGAAAGTGCTGGTACCGCATGGCCAAGTTATCCTCAAGATAATGGATTAGGTATAATTAGAATAGATTCTAGATTGAGAAAAAATACAGGCACCTCTATTGATGATAATATTGAGATTCGAAAAGTAAAGGCTTTAGCAGCTCAAAGTATCGTTTTGGCACCATCAAGCGTAAAAATAAGAGCAAATCCTCGTTTTGAAACATTTGTTAAAAGAAAATTAAACAATTATCCCGTAACATTAGACGATTATATTAACATTTCTATAGGAATAAGCAGAGAGATTACATTTAAAGTAATAAGCATGAAACCTAATGGAGTATGTAAAATTAAACCCGAAACACAGCTTCATATTAGTGAACACATAACTGAGGAGGAGGAAAGGGGTGCTGAATATGTCACTTATGAAGATGTAGGAGGTCTAGATAGAGAAATACAAAGAGTTAGGGAAATGGTTGAATTACCATTAAGACATCCTTCATTATTTAAACGTTTAGGAATAGACCCTCCAAAGGGTGTATTATTAAGAGGGCCTCCAGGATGCGGTAAGACTTTGTTAGCAAAAGCGGTTGCTAATGAAAGTGAAGCTCATTTTATATCTATAAATGGTCCAGAAATAATGAGTAAATTCTATGGGGAATCTGAAAAAAAATTGAGAAAACTATTCGAAGAAGCTGAAGAAAAGAATCCTTCCATTATTTTTATTGATGAAATTGATGCAATCGCCCCAAAGAGAGAAACTGTTACTGGAGAAGTAGAAAGAAGAGTTGTAGCTCAATTACTCGCCCTGATGGATGGTCTACATAGCAGAGGAAAGGTTATTGTTATTGGAGCAACGAATAGGCCAAATAGTTTAGATGAAGCTTTAAGGCGCCCTGGGAGATTTGATCGTGAAATAGAAATAAAGGTACCTAATGAAAAAGGACGTCGAGAAGTTTTTCAGATTCACACACGAAATATGCCATTAGATAAAAAAATTTCACTAAAAGAATATTCTAACATTACCCATGGGTTTGTTGGTGCTGACATTTCCGCTGTATGTCGTGAAGCGGCTATGTCTGCTTTAAGGAGATATTTGCCAGAAATAGATTTAGAGTCGGAAATGATAGATCCTGAGCTCTTAGAGAAGATTGTTGTAAATAAAGATGATTTTGATGAGGCTCTCAAAGAAGTTATGCCTTCAGGAATACGAGAAGTCTTTGTTGAAGTACCTAATGTTTCTTGGGAACAAATAGGCGGACTTGATGAGTTGAAACAAAAATTAATTGAAGCTGTGGATTGGCCATTATCTCATCCTAAAATATTTTCACGGATGGGTATAACACCTCCAAAAGGTATCCTACTATATGGCCCACCTGGGTGTGGTAAAACTTTATTGGCGAGAGCAGTTGCTAATGAAAGTAAAGCAAATTTTATATCGATAAAAGGGCCAGAATTATTATCTAAGTATGTTGGAGAAAGTGAAAAGGCAATTCGAGAGATTTTTAGGAAAGCTCGAATGGCAGCACCTTGTATAATATTCTTTGATGAATTCGATTCTATCGCACCTTCTAGAGGTAGATATACCTCTGATTCAGGAGTATCTGAAAAAGTTTTATCTCAATTTCTAACAGAATTAGATGGACTAGAAGCTAATAAAGACATAGTTGTGATCGCTGCTACAAATCGTCCCGATATTTTAGATCCAGCTTTAATTAGACCTGGAAGAATTGATCGCATTCTTCTGGTACCTGCTCCCGAAGAACATGAAAGATTTGAAATACTAAAAATTTTCACAGAAGGTATGCCAATCACAAATGATTTTGACTTAAAGGATATTAATAAACAGCTTAAAGGTTTTTCTGGAGCAGATATTGAGACATTATGCCGTGAGGCGGGCATGACTGCATTGAGAGAGAATATAAGAGCTAAAAAAGTAGCATTTGAACATTTTGAAAAAGCGAGGGAATCAGTTTTTCCAAGTATAACCCCAGATATTATAACTTGGTATGAAAAATTTGGTGAACGATTAAAGAATAGAATTATTGAACAATCAAAAGAAGATCGATTATTTGTATAGTTTCGTAAATTTAAATTATAAAATATTATTTATTGACTTAATTATTAAATACTTAATTTTAAAGTAAGGTGATTGATTATCGAATCCCATCGTTGGAACCAAAAACCTGTAGTAAATTCTATTTTGGATATTTTAATAAAAAATAAAGGAGAGATTTTAAGTAAGAGAATGGAAGAACTGCTAAAAAAAGAATTTCCATTCATGAATTCGTTATTGCTAGAAGAAATTCTAATGAAGTTGGAGAGTATGGCCATTATTAATGTATTTCGCGTATCAAAAAGTAAAAAGATGATAGTTTTTAACAAACGTACTCATGAAGTAAGAGACGAACTTATAGAAGATTTAACTTAATTTATAGCTTTCCAATGCAAACAAATCTGTGATAATGTAATTTCTTCTGAATTTGATTTAAATCTTCGTTCTCTAACATCAATAAAGATAGGATAATTA
>JBATUM010000028.1:0-14930 GCA_049671145.1 Promethearchaeia archaeon | reverse complement strand
CCATAGGGGAGGGTAATCCTTTTTGTATAGCTTCAGTTAAAAAAGGAAGAAAAGTGGGTGTCCCGGAGATACTAAAAAAATATATAAAAATAGATTGAATAGTTTTTGGAATATAGGAGTTCTAACCATTCTGAGTAACTCTTTTCAGTTTTTTCAAATGTATCTTTTGGAGGATAAAATGGCTTATAAGATAGCAAAGGAGGACTGACACAGGAAAGACTATAGCTAGTTTTATTATTGGAGAAAGAGGTATAAATGCAAATCCAAGGGATACCGGAATAACGACGAATGGATGAATGAGGTACATATGATATGAGCTATCGGCTAAACTCTTTAGTATTTTTCCTTGTTTATTGAATCTTGCATAAAAAATCTTAATTAATACGAAAATCATTCCCATACAAGCGATATTATCTACCAGTGCAAATATAAGAGCATTTATATTAAAGCCTCCAAAAAAGGCGCTAAAATCTGAATCCACTCCTACAACAACAAAGAAATACGTAAAAAATAACATAACCGTAATAAAAATTGTAATAGCCCATACTTTAACATGACGTCTAGTCATCTTTTCGAACCAACCATACCTATAAGCGATAATACCAACGCTAAACATCATAAAATATTGAATCATATAAGCTAATGGTAATCCTAACGGAGTTTCAATTATGGAATAATTTATGCGAACTAAAAATGCAAGAAATCCTAAGCCAATAGCTAAAAGGAGTAAGTAAATGTATTTTGGGATAGGCACTTCCTTTGGGATGCGTTGCTGTATCGAGTTAATTTTTGTTATCTGACGCCAAATTGTGTAAATAGCAAGAAAAATTAATAAAACAACAATAAACCAAGTAATAGTCCATGATGTGAGAAAGTTTACCAAATAGTCAAGAGATTTAAAATTACTTAAATAATACTCTATAAAAGACCCTTGCAACCTGGGGTACTCCGTTGGAGAACTCCATGGTTGAATTCCTCCAGCTGCTAGGAGATAAAAAATAATAGGATTAAATAATAAAATATATAAGAGTAGGGGAATGCCGAGACGTATTAATCGTTCTTTCCAGAACGCCGAAACTCCCTTTCGATCATAACTCTTAGGAGTAAAATAGCTACCCATCAAAAAGAATAATCCCATGAGAGAGGCTTGAAAAATACCTGCAAATCCGGCTGTCATATAAAAGAATATAAGGGTGAAAGTATCAACTGGATTAGACTCATTTAATGTGGCAATATAATACCACCATCCTTCCCCTCCATAGGAGACCCTAACATGTGTGAAAATCACGAGTAGAGCAAATAAGAATTTTATATTATCAAGGTAGAGGAGCCGTGGGCTATTAGATTCTGTGTTCATGAGAATAATTCATCTTACTTTTTAATATTGTATAGTTGTGATGTCTTCAAATATAAATGTGATTACATTTCTAGATTTAGAACTCTTAGCGGATTTGAAAAATATTGAGAATCTAAATAAGAAAATTAGCAAAGTTGACCCTTAAATAGTATATTATCTTAATTTATATGCAATAAACGATATAGGATTTTGATGTGATCAGAATGAAATCAAATAGAAAAACAAAAACAATGATTCTAATAATTTTAGGAATGTATTTTGCTTTCTCATTTGTAATTACTATTAATCTCTGTTTTAAAAATTCAAATTTTAACGATAAAGCTGCTATGGATAAAAAAAATTTTAAAATCTCAGCAGTATTAGGACCAATTCACATTGATGATAATAATCAAAATGCCAATTGGTCTGTTGCAAAAGATGCGGGCTTATGTACAGGGAATGGCACTTACTCCGAGCCTTACGTTTTAGAAGATTTGGTGATAGATGCCAATGCTTCAGGAACTTGTATCTTGATAGAAAATTCCGATGTATATTTTAAAATTGAAAATTGTACTATCTACGACGGAAATTTGGGAATCGGATTATCAAATGTAAATAATTCCCAATTAATTAATAATAATTGTTCATTTAGTTATTCGGGGATTTCCTTAGATAATAGCCATAACAGTACGATTTTGGGAAATACCGCAAATAATAACTCTAATATTGGGATATCTTTAGCTAATAGCGATAGTAGCACCATTTCGGGAAACATTGCTAATTTCAATAGCTGGGGGATATGGGTGTTAGACAGTGCTAAAAACAACATTTCAGGAAACATCGCAAATAACAATGCTTTTCACGGGATGCTTTTGTCTAATAGTAATTATACCACGGTTTCGGATAATACCGCGAATTATAACCGATTTGGTATAATTTTATTTGAAAGTGATTATAATCTCATTTCAGGAAATACCTTACTGGGGAATGATGTATGCATCACAGAAATTAATTGCGAAGGAAATACATTTAGCGATAATGGAGCTTGCACTTATGGTCAAGGAGATGGAGAACAGCCCATTTTTGGATATAATCTGCTCTTTCTATTTTCCATACTTACAATTGTCGCAATCGTTCTAGGTAAAAAACTAAAGAAATCCTAAATTCTCATTATTTTTTTATTTAGTTTCTTCAAAGGAATTTTCATTGAAATCAGACTCTGAATTTATCTTTCCATTCAATTTTCACAGAAAATTTTATACTCTTCCAATTCAATTCAATCAACAAGAAAAAAAGAAAATTTAATATTAAGTCAAAAAAAAATATAGTTATGCAAACAATGGTAATTGCATTAATTGTAATAGTAGTTTTCATTATTCTCCTGAGAATTGGTTTTGTAAGGTGGAAAAAATCCGCAAGTAGAGTAATGGATGATGGAGAGGTAATAGAGACAGCGATGGGGAAAATACATTACAAACTCTCTGGAAAGGGACCAGTGTTATTTTTTATGCATGGGGGACCAGGAGGAATCGACCAAGGATTCTTCCTTGAAGATTTAATTGAGGAAGGATATTCATTACTTGTTGTTTCAAGGCCTGGATATTTAAGAACACCTTTTGTTCTTCTATCTTATGAGGAACAAGTAGATCAGTATGTGGAATTATTGGATAAGTTAAAAATCGATAAGGTTGTTGCTATGGGATACTCCGCTGGTGGACCTTTAGCACTAAACTTTGCTAATAAATACCCTGAGAGAACTCATGCTCTGGTGATGGAAGCTGGCGTGAGTACAGTATATGAGATATCAGGTAATGCACCGGATTCATTTTGGACGAAATTATTTCTAAGTGATGGATTACAAGATTTTTTGAGCTGGATTAGTGTAAAATTTATTAGAATCGCTTTCAAGATGACATTCAAGAGTATAATCCGCTTAGAAACCTTACTTGATAAGGAAGGAATAAAGAAATTTTCGGATCTAGTTTCAAATGATAAGGAGAGAAGGAGGTGGGTAATGAAACTGATTGATACAAGCACTCCGATGAGTTTAAGAAAACTTGGTCTGAATCATGATATAGAGCTCTTAACATCAATCGAGAAAATTCCAGTTGATAATATTAATGTAAAATCCTTATTAGTTTATAGTAAAGAAGATAATGATGTTAAATGGTTAAATGCTGAATATCTCAAAACCAATCTCAAAGATTTTGAGCTATTGGTGACACATGGTGGTCATATGATGTGGATAGGAGAAGATATGGATAAAATAAAATCAAAAAGAATCGAATTTTTAAAATCAATAAATTTTGAGTAAAATTATAATTCTAATGTCAATGAATACAACTTACTTCTCAAAACCATGCTTTTTAAAGGATTCATATCTAAGATTTCTTGATAAATTTTAAAATTCCTCGTGGTTGTATATACTATTCTGTTTTTTCAAAGGAATTTCCATTGAAATCAGACGCTGAATTTACCTTTCAGGAATTTTATATGAAACCCCGATTTTGGATTATTTCCTTGATAAATTTCTATTTTGCTAGTGTTTTGACAAATTTTTTTGCTTCTAATGCATAATCAATCCATTTATCTGAATACTCTAATGGAATTATTACCCATTCTTTCATTATTCTTCCATTTCCGGGATCGTACGGTAGGCCTTCTCCAGAGTTAATTAACTCCTCAACCCGTTCTTTCGGTAATTTCGCAACATATTTACCCTTGCTTAACATTACAAACATTTTTTTACTTGTTTTTAACGATTCCCCTTGTTTCTGAACATCGCTCATTTTTAAAAAATGTGATTTGACTTTTGACCAAATTTCTTCTGATGTCATCTTACCATTACTCGATTATAAGTGTTATAATTATTAATTATTCCTTTTTAAATAATTGAATGAAATTTAAATCAAATGAAGATTCATCTTCATTGCATTGCGTTAATTTAAACCTAAAATTTTTTTTAAAATAAATAACGCTCCCTTTTTATCTAAAGGTTCATTGTTAGATCCGCATTTCGGTGAGATTATGCAAGCAGGGCAACCATTAGAAGCTTTACAACCACATGTTTCAATCAATTTATGTGTTAGTCCTAGAAGTTGTTCTAGATTGTAGAATAATGATTCAGATATTCCAATACCTCCTTTATATGCATCATATATATAGATTACAGGTTGCTGTTTAATAGGATCAAAATCGATTGAAACTCCTCCTAAATCCCATCTTGAAATCTGGGTTAAGGCTGGTGCTATCGCTATCATGGCATGTTCAATAGCGTGAATCGTCCCTCCTAAATCAAATCCTTTTAATTCTAATTCTTTTTGAAAATCAAATGGTATGGTAAACCAAAATGCTTGGGTTTCAAATTCAATAATAGGAATATCCTCTAAAGGATGGCGAGAAACAATTTCTTGTGTTAAGGTGTCTATAGTTTTATATGCATAGTATTCATGCTCAACCTTAACATTTCCAAAAAAAGACATTATTTGGTTATTTTCTTTAAGTGGAGTTAGTGATATAATTTCTAAAGGAGTAATTTCTGTATGTTTTAAAGACTGAGTATAATAGTCTAGTTCAGCTCTTTTAAGAAATACTATTTTTTCCTCTAAATCCAGCTCTTCAACAATATAAGTTTCTGCTTCATAAAGATAGATTGCACCAGGGTGTAAATCTCTAAATACATAGCTCTCATCTTCCACGGTCAAGAGTTCTTCATTTCCATGAATTCTTAATATGACCTTATAACTTTTAGATGACAAATCATTTAATCCAAATTGTTCATTTGGAAAAAACCCACCTCTCCAGTAGTATTTATCTCCTCTTTTCATTAAAAGTGATTCTGATACAAGTTCTTCTATACATTCTTTAAAAAAATCTTGATTCTCAACACCAAACTGATTGTAATCATCCAATTTTACGGGAATCTCTTTAGAGGCACAGCATAAGTGGTTTTTGAGGATATATTTATTTTTTAATGTAATCAAAACATCTTCTTGAATATTCCCAAATAATTTATTAGGGTTATGAATATAAAATAAATCAAGTGGATTCTGCATAGGAACAAAAATAGAAGTTGAGAGCTCTGCTCCTCTTCCTGAGCGACCTATCTGCTGTTTAAAGCTAGAAATTGTGCCTGGAAAACCAGAACTTATAGTTGCTTCTAAAGAGCCAATATCTATACCTAATTCTAGAGCATTAGTTGAACTAATGCCTATGATATCCTTGCTTTTAAATTTTTGTTCAATTTCTCTTCTTTTTTTTTTACTTATTCCCGCTCTATAACTAAATATCTTATCTTTTAAATAAGGAAGGGCTTTTCTTGTCCAAATAGCCTGTAATTCTGCCATTTTTCTTGAAAGCGTAAAAGTTAAGGTTTGAACGCCAGTCTTATAGGTTAAAAGGGAAATAAATAAGTTTTTAGTTTCTTGGTGGGGTGATCGGTATTTATTTGAGATGTCATCATATGGTAAGTCCCACAATATAACTTTTTTAGGACCAGAAGGAGAATCATCTTTATCAACAAGTACAAATTCTTCTCCGATTAATTTTTCACTGAATTCTTTCGCATTATGAATTGTGGCACTACATAATATCCAGATTGGTTTTACGTTATAAGTTTTAAGAATTCTTTTTAGCCGCCTTATTAATAAAGCAAAATTAGACCCAAAAATCCCTCTATAAATATGGATCTCATCTAAGATAATGTATTTTAAATTTGTGCATATTCTCCTCCAGTTTTGTTTAAACCATGGTAAATAAAAATGAAGGCCATAAGGGTTTGTGATTATGACATTTGTATTTGCTAGTACTTTCCTTTTCTCATTTGGTTGAACGTCTCCATCATAAACGCCTACTCTATATTCTTTAATGTTAGTCTCCGCTAAGGTTTTTTTCAAGACTTCATATTGATCCCTTGCTAATGCCTTGGTCGGAAAAACATAAATTGCTGTCGCTTTTTCATTATTTAATATTGAATTAAGAACACACAAGTTATAACATAATGATTTTCCTGATGCTGTTGAGGTAACTATAACGGTATTTCTTCCCTCTCGAATATAATTGATGGCTTCTGCTTGATGACGCCACAATTTTACATTATTTGTATCTAACCAACGCCCTAATCTTTTTTTTAAAGGTTTGTTTAAATTATCATAACGAGCTTTTAGTTCAGGAATATGTTCAACATGACAAATTTGGCCACTGTAATAATCCTTAGACTTAATATAATTAATAAACTCATCAAAGTCAAACATAACTAGAATCATTTTCAATAATGAATGGTATTAATTAAAAATTTCAAAGTGAGCTGATTTATTCATTTTTAAAGAAACATCAAATTTGGATGTACTAAAATATAAATAGTTAAACCCTTTAATGAGATCAAACGAATTTTAAAAAAAAATATAATTTCAATCTTGAATTATGTCTAATTCTGGATGGCATAAAGTAGAATTTCAAGATTTTATCAACAAATTCAATAAAAACATTGTAATTGATACGGCACCAACCATACTATATTCTAAAAAAGATAAAGAACATGAAGCCTACAATGCGTTAATCGCATTTTTCTTTATTTCTGGATTTTTACTCATCTATATTGCAGTATCTATGATTTTAATAGAACTTTATTTTAGTTTAATATTATTCATAGTAGTTATAATTGTTGCAGCAATAGTGGATGGAATACTATTGTTGATTTATATACGTTCAAATATAGCTATCAGACCAATTGAAAGTTGGATTGAAATATATGAAAGCTTAACAGAAGGAAATGAAACTTACTACTGTTTTTCCTATTATATAGTTTTTTCAGGAAAATGCATTCCAAATAAAGCAAGAAATGTAATATATAAATTATATCAAGAGAATTTACTGAAGAGTAAGATTGATATTACTCAAATTGAAATTTATTTAAAAAAAAGTAGAGAAGAATCTAATAAATTGGATGTTTTAGGGTATTTTTTTCAATACGGAGAGGGGAAGCCATTCAAAAGCGAGGATATCGATAGAAATTCATGGAAATTCTTTCCTTATGAAACCAGTTTTAATGAAAATTATTTAGCTATCGCTAATTGGGATCATCAATATGAATGGCGCAATGATCTAGAACTTGATTTTGATAAGCTACATAATTATGCTCCTTGGGTAATAACCACGTGGAATGAAGAAAAGTTAAAACCTTTAACTGACACTTATAAGCGATCATTGAATTGGGATTTAAGACAGCTTGAATCAGATCCTAAATTAAAGCCTTGGTTAGGTAATCTAGAAACTCAAACCTATGAAAGCTTTCGAGCATATAAGGACCTTCAGCTGATGAATGAGGCTATTGAAAAGATTATTGGAAATGATAAAGAATTAAATAAATTAAAGGATTTAAAAGGATATTTATTAAAAATAAGAGCTTATTTTAGAGATTTAAATTATTAAACATTTTTTTATTGCGCTTATATATTTTAAGAAATTCACCAAACAATTTGTTGTAAATTTTTCTATTATCAATATTGGGTTGATATGTTTTTTCAATTTTAATGAGAGAGGTAACTTCTGAAAAGTTATCAAAGAAACCTAAACCAATGAGAGCGATTATCGCGGAACCTCTTATAGCTGATAAATTAGGATATTCTACTTGTTTAACTTCTCTTTCGGTAATATCAGCTAAAATTTGACACCATATATTTGATTTCGCACCACCTCCTATGAAATTAAGGCTTTTATTAACTCCAATTAATTTTTCTACTACAGTTAAAGCCCATTTTATATTAAATGCTACCCCTTCATATACTGCCCTTAAAATGTCTGCTCTGTTATGATCCAAACTCAAATTATAGAATCCAGCTCTAACATTTGAATCATTTAAGGGACTTCTTTCCCCAAACATCCAAGGTGTAAACAGAAGATTTTTTGAACCTGCATTCGCCGTTTCAACCATCTTATCCAGGTGATTATATAGTTGATTTAAATTTTCTTTGTACATTTCTTTCTCTTTTTGAAACATCTGTTCAATTATCCAATTAAGACAAGCAGCACCTGTCTCTTGCTTTGATATGCATAAATATTTATCTTGCACAGAGCTTATTGAACCAGTATAATTTAAGAGGTCTTTTAATCGCTTATCCGTATGAGAAGCCACCCAGTCAGCAGTTCCAAGATTTACTATAATCTGGTCGTCTTGAGCCCCTGAACCGATTGCAGAAGCTACCAGATCACCTGAGCCGACAATAACGGGAATTTTTGATTCCAATCCTAATTCTTGAGCTGATTTTTCTGTTAACTCTCCTGCAATTTCAGTAGATTTATGTAGTTCAGGCAATTTTTGCTTATTGATTTTGAATTTTTTTAATATCTTATCTGCCCAACAAAAATTTCCTGGATTCGAATCCATAAGCCATGATGTATGCCCCAAATCTCTTGAGGTAATTGCATTTCCTGTACTCTTAAATATTACATAATCTTTAACACTAAGAAATTTATATGTATGTTTGTATATTTCTGGCTCATTCTCTTTTATCCATAAAATATGAGAAATAGGATCTTTTCCATTAGTTCCAGGAGCGCCTCCTGTAATTTTAATAAATTTCAATAGTTTTCTTAAACCAAATCCAGAAATTTTGATTAAACCCTTCACTTTTCTCTTTATTAAATCAGCAGCCCTTACATCAAGCCAATTGATGCATCTCATTAATGGATTCCCTGCATTGTCAATAGGTACTGTACAATTCATCTGACAATCAAAAACTAGTGCTTTAATGTTTTTTGGATTTATTTTATTTTCCTGAATCAAAATTGAATTCACTTTTTTAACTGAATTCCAGTAATCTTCAGCTTCTTGTTCAACATAGCCTTTTTTTGGATAATATAAGGGATATTCAACCTTTGTATAGTTTATAATATTTAGTTTTACGTCTAATAATGCAGCTTCATTTCCAGTTGTACCTAAATCATAGGCTAAAATATATTTTTCATTCATGAGAATATACCTTTTTTTTATTAATCTATAATTACTTTCTGAAATTATTTATAATTTCTTCTATAACAGAAATAAAATCTATATAGAATTAGGCTTTTTTAATTGAATTTAGAAAAATTGATAAAGATTATTGATCATATAATTACTATAAAATTATAAAACTCTATGAGAATATATCGCAAGTAATTAATTGTAGAAAATCGAGAGGAAATCTAGAATGGAGTCGTTAGAAACTATAAATAGGTTAGAAATCGAGACTAATAAGATTTTTTATGATAAAAAATCAGAATTATTATCGATATACATTTTTGATTTTGTTTTTATCGGAAATTATAAAAAATCTACTAAAGTAAGTAAAATATTGGATGATCTACATAATTCTTTCGGAGAAATTCCCTTAACTCGTGAAAATATATTTATTGTAGATTTTGTTACGTACATACCAATTAACGAAAATATGAAATTGAAGAAATTAAATTTATTAGCGAAAAAAGAAAAGGAAAAGAAGAAGGAGGCACCTAAAAAAGATAAGCTAGCATTATATCCAGAAGAACAAGAAAGGAAAAAAAGGAAGAAAGCTTCAGTAGTTAAGAAAGAGGCAAAACAAGATGTAGAAAAGTTCAAGGAAAAGGATGCTGATTTAAAAAGAGAGGATTTTGGATATATAGAAGCAGAAGAGGAAGCTAAATTAGATGATTTTGATGAAGGCGAAGATTATGAAGAAGTAAGATCCGTAGAATCCAAACCTGTCCCATCTATTGCGCCTCCTCCTCGTGGTCCACCGCCAGCCCCAAAAGCCGGTCGTGCAGCTACTCCTGATGCTGGTCCTCCCGCTGAGTTTATAAGACGATTAGAAGAAGCTCCAGCAGATGTAATTCCAGAACCTCCTAAGCCTACTGTATATGAAATTAATATGGGTCTTCAATATTATTCTGTAATGATGGAGCAATCAAGTTATTTATTCTATGTTTATTTTTCTCATAAAGAATTGAAGATTGTTGATGAAGAGGGCAAGACAGTATTTGAAACAACTATTAGGATTGAAACACTCAAAAAAGAGCCTCCCATTTTAGATTTAAGAGTAGAAGGTGAAGGTTTTGAGGTTCATCCATTATATGGTAAGGTCGAAGTGAAAAAGGATGCTGTAAATCCTCCAGTAATGATCTTTTCAATACTCCCAATTAAAAAGAAAAAGAAGACCAAAAAAGAGAAAAAAGAGGGAGAGCGAAGATATTTACATATCCATATTAATTATGAAGAGAAAATCATCAATCATACTATTCTATCAATAATTGTGCAACCCAAACATTTTCGTTTAGATCTTGGACCTATTCATCTGAATATAAGTAAAAAAACAGCGATAATAATTTCATTTCTTTCTGTAATAGTCGCAGTTGCATCATTAGTTTTTACAATCTTTTCTATAGATACTTCTTCATCATTTGTTGACTTTGTCAGTAGTTTTGCTCCAGGATTAGGATCAATTCTCTTTATTACGATCTTTCTGATTACTTTGTTTAAAGAGGGAATCTATCCCCTAAAAGAGAAAATAAGCTATTTCTTAAATTTCGATAAAACAGGCATATTAATTAAGTGAAGATTTAAACCTTCAATTCTTTTTTTTTATTTTTTCATTTATATAATTCCAGAATTTCTTCTTAAATTCACTTAGTTCTTTTACTTCTTTTAATTTAATAAAGTACAAGTCTCGTTTCGCTATAATTGGATGATTTTTCATTTTTAGGATTTTAATCAATCCAGCTTTTTCGGCCTTATTTGCCATCATTTCGCTCATTATACTGATATAATTAGATTCACCAACAGCTGTTATTATGGAATCGTTATCATTCATTTCAAGTTTTATATTTAATTTCTCATAATTAGGGAACTGGCGTATAAAAGTGTCTCTCATTCCAGAACCATGTTCTCTCCATACAAATGGATACTTAGTGAGCTCTTCAAGAGTGATTACATTATTACCATCTTTTAATAGGTCATGATCGGGAGAACATATAAAATTAAATTCATCTGTCCCTATCTGGATATAATCAAACTCTTCTTTATTATAATTAATAAAACTACCGATTCCACTAAAATCTGCCAAACCTTTTTTTAAATTTTCGATGGAATTTTGAGAATTGGTTATGAGAATTTTAAAATCAACATTAGTATTCTCATTTCGAAAATCGGTAATAAATTTGGGTAAAACATGAGAACCTGGGATGGAAGAAGCTGAAATTACTATTTCTTCAAATTTTTGTTCATTAAACTTAGAAAGTTCCTGCTCACATGAATCATACAAATTAAGGATCTTCTTAGCATAACCTAACAGTATGATGCCTGCTTCAGTTATCTCAAACTTTTTTGTAGTTCTTTCAATAAGAATTACTCCAAAATCTTTTTCTAGTTGAGATATTTGATGCGATAAAGTACTTTGAGAAATTGGAATATCTTTTGCTAATTCTGAGAAATTCTTATACTGGGTTAATTTGATAAAGTTCCTGAGGTATTCTATATTCATAATTGTTCTGTTCCAATTGATACCTTTTCA
Organism: Promethearchaeia archaeon; assembly: GCA_049671145.1. Classification (GTDB taxonomy): domain Archaea; phylum Asgardarchaeota; class Lokiarchaeia; order Sigyniarchaeales; family SOKP01; genus SOKP01. The sequence continues at coordinate 3,074 of JBATUM010000028.1, read as the reverse complement.
ATATATAATCAATAATTCAATTATAAATAACAGTCCACATTATATAATCTTTTTATCTAAAAAATAAATAACAAATTACGAAAAAACTAATAAATCTTCATTAATTCAGTAGCATAACACCTATAATCAAAATTTTTACTTAAGGTTAAGAAGAATGGCTGAGAAAAGTAAAACATTCACGATTGTTATTGGTAATGGTGCTTATACGTCAGAAAGACCATTTACTATGTTAAGGTTTGCTTATACTGCCCTTTTGGAAGAACATAAAGTTAACATATTTTTAGTAGAAGATGGAATATTTGTAGGGAAAAAAAATCAAAATCCTGCTACTTATGATAATGTAGGGAAATGGATGTCAGATGTGATTGAAGAAGGGGCAAAAGTAACAGCATGCGGTGTTTGTATGAAGGCAAGAGGTTTATCTGAGGATGAATTGATGGATGGCATATCTAAAACATCCATGCATGGATTTGTTGATATGTGTGCAGAATCTGATCATATTTTATTTAGCTAATATTAAAAATATGGTGAAGTAAATGGGAAGTAATTATGAATTAAATTGTACTGGCTTAGTGTGCCCTTTACCTGTTGCAAAAACTAAAAGAAAGTTGATGGAGCTTCAGAGTGGTGATACTCTGGAAATTTCTGGAGATTTTGCTGAAGCAGGGGAAAATATTAAAAGATATATTGATAAAACTGAAAATCAAATCTTAGCATTTGAAAAAGAGGGCGAAAATTTCTTTATTAAAATTCAAAAGACTTAGATTTCATAAAATGTCCTTTTATTTTATTTTTTAAAATTAAGATTAATCATATATTATATTATAATTTAATACACTTTGAAATAAAATTTATGAGGGTAAAAATATGCCAGTTGTTCATGTAAATATGTGGAAAGGAATTTCCGAAGAGAAAGTTAAACAAATAATATCGGGTATAACTAATGTTTTTGTTGATATGGGTATCCCTGCTCGAGCGGTCGAAGTTATTGTACACGAAATTCCTAAATCTCATTGGGGTATTGAAGGCAAACCAGCTACAGAATCTCGACCTGACGCGAAACCGCCTCAATGAAAAAGTTAATCATTAAATTTTTTTTAAATCATTGTCTAAAGTTTTTAGGATTTCCCTCAAGATATTTTTAAATTTACATATAATCCTGATTAATGATAGATTATTTTATTAAAAGCAATTTGAAAAAAATCATGAACCCTGCAACCAAGGGAATCATTTTTTTAATTCTAGGTATCTATTTAGCCGTTATAAATCCTATCATGTCTTCTTTATTTAATAAGGTATTCTATTTGCATTATATTCCAACCGATCCATTAATCTATTGGATGGATTGGTTGAGAGTTTATGGATTATTTACCTTTATACTCACTTCATTAGGCGTGTATCTTACTATTGTCAGTTTTCGCTATTTTAAAAAGAAAGAATTAACAAAAATTGAATCGACCGCAACTCCTGCCATCTGATTTAATTAGATTGTAGTAATCCACGTTAAGATATAGGAATATTGAAAGAAATATGAATGATTCACGAAATTTAGGATATGTTTGATTACTAAAAAAACAAGCTTGCAAAAAATATGAACATGTAGCCCAAGACAAATAGGGCAGAAATTCCTATGATAGTAAGAATATATGTATATATCTTCATAAAGTTCATTCTAATTTCCCCCGTTTTAAAATACTTTATTCATTCTACTATACTTAAATAGATTATATAAAACTTATGAATATAATATATAAAAATAGAGAAATAGAAAAAAATTATTTCTTAATCCTTGCTGAGACCCAGTCATAATACCCTTTATCTTCTAAATACTCTGGGATTTCAGCAAAGAATTGAGAGGTAATATCTTTAACATGTTTAGCGGCTATTGGATGGAACATCATAGCAAGATCTAAGCCCACTAGGCTAAGAGAAAGCGCATTAATAACTTCCCATATGGGACCTCTGTATTGACGTAATCCCCACTCAGGTGCCTGCTTTTCGCTCATCCATGCCTCACGCGCGCCCCAAGCGTTTGTTGTACCTCCACTAATCGGATATGCTAAATCTTCTTCACCTAGTAAGCCTGCTATTCGCATTCTCTGATAGATGCTAAAACTATATTCCATACCATATCCGAGTGTAGCACATGTTGGATCCATCACTATTCGATTTCTTGGTAGCCCTAATTCTATTGCATCTTTATTCATCTTGATTTGATTATTCAAATCTAAACTTGTCCAGAGAAGACAATTGTGGTCATGCTTTACCGCTAACGGGATTACTTCCTCCCATGTTGCTTTATCTGCGGCTGAAAGCATTAAAACCTCACTTTCTGTTGCAGCTGCTGCGGCTTTAAATAGCTCTATATCTTTAGCTTTATTTCCTGAGCACCCGATAATTACTGGAACATCAACAGTTTGCAATATATCCTCCAGATATTTCACAGATTGAGAAACAGGAGCGTCTCCCATTGCTGGATCGATTTCAAGTGAATGAAATGTAATACATTCAGCTCCGAATTTGTCAACAGCAAATTTTGCCCATTGTGCTGGGTGTCCTAATACATCTCCGTATTCTAGCTTAATGGGTTTAGGTAACATCATTTTGGCACCCATATCAAACACATCATAAGTCACAAGAGGGGGATGTGGATTCCGTTTATCAAGTCCAAGGAAATTATAGAAGGGGGGTACCATTTCTCCTCCAATCACTGCCTTTTTACCATTTGATCGTACAAATTCAACCGTTTGGATTGTTCCCGGATAAGAAACATCAATTGAAAATTTAGTTGCTGTCCATTCCGCTTTCCCAATACCCGGAAGAGCTGCTTGAGCGGCTGCTTGAACGAGACTTGGAAGCATTTGGAACTCTAAATATTCTGCAAATAGCTCCACATCTTTCAATTCGATTTCTTCTGTATCTTTCATTAATTCCGCGAACTTTTTACTAAGTTCTTCAAACGAAATTTTATCTCACTTTTATTTTCTGTATAATTTGATAATTAGGGAATTGATGAATTGAATTTAAAATTATGTAATGAATATAATTTGAGGATCATTCAGAGTGTAGAAAGC
>JBATUM010000027.1:0-6105 GCA_049671145.1 Promethearchaeia archaeon | reverse complement strand
TATTATATTGTTTTAACAGTTTTAAAGCGTTTATTTGATGGTTAAAATATTTTCCTTTAGCTCCAGTTATCTTTTCAAAAGTTAGCTCATCTATTCCCTTTAAAGATACTCTGACATATAAATTTTTAAATTGACTCAGTGTCTTCACAAAATCCTCATCTAAGAGGATTCCATTAGTCTCAAGAATAAATAATATGTCTTCTGGAATTAAGGAAATTAAGTTAAGGATATGTGCCTTCGAAATAGTAGGTTCACCCCCACTGAGTCTCACGAGAGGTAGTTTCATATTGACAAGTTTTTGACTAACTTCTCTTGACGTATAATATTCTCCATATTTACTTGGACTCCACACTTTTTTCTGTCCCCAACAATAAGCACACCTTAAATTACAACCTAAACAATCTGCTGTAGCACAACCTCCATAAAATCTTGTTTTTCGAAAGCGATAGTACTTGCGTTTATCATTTTTACATACTTGATTTCGAACTTGTATAGAAAGTTCTATTGGGTTTATCATTTTTAAAAAACATATATCTATTCAATTTCCTTATTGGTGATTATTTATAATATTATATAAAATCTTATTTAAGCCAAGAAATCATTAAATTGGATTCGTAATTAAATAACTTTAAAATAAGCATCAAAAATTTCATGAATTTCTCTAATCTAATTAATAAGAAGCAAAAGGCAAAATATATTATAATAATAGGATTTGTATTAGTTTTTATAAATATTTTCATCTATATTGATTATGAAAATAAAGACGGTAATCTTAATATATTAAATGTCAATGACCCTGCTGAACCCAATGAACCTATTAATCTTTTGCCTAATAGTAATTATTACATTAGTCTAAAAATTACAGTTTCAGAATTTCCACAAAAGGATCTTTTTGCCTATTGTACTAGTTTTGTGACCCTCACATTAACAATAGAACTAGTTATAATCTTTAAAAAACAGAAAAAGAGCATTAATGACGAAAAAATTAATATAAACCTTAATGGATTAAACAATTTATCAGATCGAGAAATATTCGTATTTAATATAATTCAAAATTACCTCTCAGAAAATAGGACATTAGAAAAAGAAAAAATAGTCCCCTTGATTAAATCTAGGTTGTCACGAAACTCAAACGGTTTAAATAATAATGGAATAGAAGCAGCAGTAGATCAACTTCTTAAAAAAAACCTAATAGTTAATAGATCTAAATATACCTTAAAAACTATACTTGAAAATCCAAATAGGTCAGCTGTCTATAAAACCATCATTGATAATCCAGGTATACATTTTATGAGATTAGTGACTTCATTAGGTATGTCGATCTATCTCGTAAAATGGCATATAACTATGCTGTTAAAATTCAAATTAGTTAGAAAAAGAAAATTTGAAAACCGTGAGATTTACTTTGATTATAACTTAAATCCTAACCAAGCAGAATATTTACATTTTATTACCCTTGATAAAACACAGAAAATCCTGAGATATCTAAAACTTCACCTTGATGGATGCTCTAAATACAATCTAAAGAAAAATCTTCATATGCATCCTCATACACTAACTAAATATCTCGGGGAATTAGAAAGATATAATCATGTGTTCAATAAGACTCTACCGAATAAGACATTATACTTCTTTAATAGCAATAGGTAGAATTTAATTATTTGAGATATCCTTTCTTTTTTTAGTTAATTTGCGATCAATTACTTGACCAGTTACTGCACTAACAGTACACACTAACCAACTTACTAATAGTATCACTAATAATGGAATACTAACTGGATTCAAGGGAAGTGGGAAACCAAACACAAAATCAGTGAGAATAAATAAAACCACCGCGCTACAAATCATGATTATACAACTGATAACAAATATGCCTGTTATTCTATCACCTCTTTTAAAGTAATCTTGTTCAATCTGACCAGATCTATAAAGTTCATTGAAGTTATGAATCTTGTTTACGTATTGTAGAGCCTTTGAATAATGTCTTATCGCAAGTTTAAAATTCTGCTCTAATTTTTCAGATTTTCCCTTTTCTATGTAAGAATTGGCAAGGAAGATAAAATGATTTAATCCTTCTAAATTTAAACCTCGATATATTTCAAGTTCTCTTTCAAATTGGTCTATTGAAGCTTCTATTTCTTCTAATCTTTCTTTTATCTTATCTAAGTTCATGTTAATTTATATATTCTAATTAGATTTTGCTAAAGGAAATAATTATAAATTATTATTTAATGCTTTTCCAATGGAATTGATTTTTAGATTTATGAACAGATTATGTTAAGGATAGGTATAAAAAGCATCGAATGAAAAAATTATTTAGAAAAATATGAAAACGAAATCTAAAACAAATCTAGTCTTAATGATTTTAGGGATCTTTTTGGCTTTATCACATATCTTTGCCAATAAGCTTAACTTTTATGCTGGAGAGCATAATAAAAGTACGGTTTATTATGATAATATCATTTTAGAAAAGGGTAATTTGAAACCCGCAGAAGTATGGGGAATAATTCATATTGATAACAATTGGTCTGCAACTAAAGATGCTGGTATATGTATAGGGAATGGTACTTATTCCAACCCTTATGTTATTGAAGATTTGGTAATAGACGGGGGAGGTGGGGGAAGCTGTATAAAGATTGAAAATTCCGATGTGTACTTTAAAATTGAAAACTGTACCCTTTACAATGCGGAACATGATGGAATTTATTTAAACAGAGTAATTAATGGACAATTAATTAATAATAATTTTTCCTCTGATGAGTATGGGATATTTATAAAGTATAGTCATAACAATACTATTTCTGGAAACACCGTAAATTCCAATTCTCGAGGGATATATTTATCAAGGAGTGATTATAATAATATTATTAGAAACACAGGAAGTCACAGCAGTTACTTTTTACTTTTGGATTACAGTGATAACAACTTTATATCCAAAAACATTGCTAATTCCAATTTGTACGGGATAGATTTATCAAGAAGTGCTTATAATAACATTACGGGAAACACTGCGAATTCCAATTTGTACGGGATAAATTTATACCGCAGTGATTATAATTCTATTACTGGAAACACTCTAAATTCCAATTCGTATGGGATGTATTTATATAGTAGTGATTATAATTCTATTACGAGAAACACTCCAAATTACAATTCATATGGGATATATTTATCGGGGAGTGGTTTTAACAATATTACGGGAAATACTGCAAAATACAATTTGGATGGTATTTATTTACAATCTAGTTATGATTGCACTATCTCAGAGAACATCGCAAATAATAATAATGTGAGTGGAATACATTTATATAATTGTTTTACAAACGGCGTTTGGGGAAACAACGCAAATTACAATCGATATCACGGGATACATCTACGATATAGTCTTTTTAACTTCATTTCGGAAAATTTTGCTATAGCCAACAGCCATGTGGGGATTTATTTATTTGGAGTATATTCTGTGGGGAATCCTGTATATGGTAGTGATTATAACAATGTTACTAGAAACACCGCAAATTTCAATGAGAGAGGGATACTTTTACAATCTAGTAATAATAATACCATTCTGGGAAACTCCATAATTGGAAATAAAGTCTGTATCAGTGAAGATGATTGTATAGGGAATGAATTTAAAAATAACTCATGCCCTTATGATAAAGGTGATGAGATAAATCCTGCAAATGTTCCACCCTTTCCACTTGGTCAAATTTTAATTGCGTCTGGCATTATAACCGTTTTATTATACATTATATTTAAAAAAATGAATAAATCTTGAAATATAGTCCAAATTATTAAATAAAAAAGAAATAATTTGCATCCTATCCAATTAAGGAAAATTTAAAAAAAAGGCGAAAGTATTGAAAATCTCAAAAAGCAAAAAAAGTTTAGTTTTCTTCTTCTTAATGATGGTATTGATATCGTTAAATTTTCGAATTTCACCAAAAAATATAATTGAGCACTCAAATTCTAACCTTAAAACTTCTGGAAGTTGGATTATTCCCCCATTATTAATTGATGGAGATGGTGGTTGGCCTCTCCTTTCTCCATGGCTTACTGGTTCTGGAACTCCAAATGATCCCTACATTATAGAGAATGTTACCATTGATGCTGTCGGATCTGGAAGCTGCTTAGAAATAAGGCATACTGAAAAGCATTTTATAATAAGAAATTCTACCTTTTTAAATTCAGGCCAGGGAGCCTCACCTCCTTTTGAAGGAGGCATCACGATATGGGATTCCGTGAATGGGACACTTTTTAATAACACTTGTTCAGGAAATTCTTTTGGCATTACTCTCTATGAAACAGAAGATCTAACAATTGAAAATAATATTATAACCCTTAATTCTAACCGAGGTATATCCGATCTTTCATCTCAAAATAATGTAATATGTAATAACATAATTGATAATAATGATAATGGAATGGTTCTTTCTGATGTTGATTATCATAAAATAATAAATAATACTATAATAAATCAAGCAACTGGGATTGGGTTTGATGGTGCTTTTGACACAAATAGCACTTATAATATAATATCTAATAATGTAATACATAATCATGTAGAGGAAGCAATCTTGTGCCAAACTCATAGTATTTTTTACACTGAAATATCGAATAATACAATCATAATTGCACGTAATGGTATCTTCTTTTCGGATACTTGTCATTATAACACTATTTTAAGAAACAACATTTCTCAAACAACTATTAATGGAATTCATATTCAAGGAAGAACAGAAAATTGGGCTGAGGGATGTGATAATAATATTGTAGATAGGAATAACATTTCACTATGCTCAAGTGATGGAATTCGAATTACTCGCAGAAGTGATTCTAATACCATTGTAAATAATAAAATATCTAGCAATACATTAGTTGGTTTAGAAATCTCTGAATTTAGTTGCAGAGATAATGAGGTTTATGGCAATTATTTTTTAATGAACACTAAACATGCTGAAGATAACGGAAATAATACAGCTTGGAATAGTATATCTATTGGAAATTATTGGGATAATTATACTGGAGTTGACCTTAACGATGATGGAATTGGCGATAGCCCACATGATATTAGTACAAGTCCTTTAATCCAGGATATGCTTCCCATCTGGGAGGATGGTGATGACATTGGGCCAAGGATAACAATAAACTTACCACACGAAAATGCGAATTATGGAAACAGTGCTCCTACCTATGATATAGAAGTCTTTGATCTGTATGGTTATGAGGCTGTGTGGTATACAATTGATGGTGGTATTACCAACTATACTATTACACAACTTACAGGAACAATCAATCAAACTGCTTGGAATGCGGCTGTATTTGGCAACCTAACTATTGAATTTTATGCAAGAGATATTGCTGGGCATTTTGGGTATAATAAAATCTATGTAAATAAAATAGAGGAACCAACAATTCCATTAGAGCTAATTATTATAATTTCTGCTATTTCTGGAGGAGCAGTGATAGGATTAGCGACTATATTCTTAATAAGAAGAAAAAGGAAAAGCAAATAGTAATTTAATTATAATTATATCATTTTTTTTATACCATTTTATTGAAAAAACATAATTCTTAGTTGATTTGAAAATGATAGAATAATTCATTGTCTTTTAAAGTTTTTTGAATTTTATCATTTTGCACTAAATTCTCAAGAGAATCTTCAACCAAATCCTCAGTCACTTCGGAAATTCCCTCTGAAAAAACTCTGTTAATAATTGATTTAACCGTAAATGCCTGATTTACATTACCTTTTAGGAAATTATAGATTTCTTCTCCTATATCTGATTTATTTATTTTTCTAATTTCCTTTTCTTTACGAAACTTTATTAAAACAATCACTCCAGCACACACAAGAATAAAAGCTGGTATAAAACTAATCTTATACGTTAGCTCATATATTATTCTCAATTGTGGTACATGTTCATATCTCTGAGAATATATTAAGAAGGTTATAGTGCTAGTTATAAGATTAGCACCTGCTACTCCAAATAAAATAAAACCTACATTCCGCTTTTTCATTTTTGTAATAATTGACTCTTTTGTTAAATTCTAAAATTCCTTCTCTTTTAAATCCTAACTAATTATCTAATATAATTTTTAAGACAA
>JBATUM010000026.1:0-1694 GCA_049671145.1 Promethearchaeia archaeon | reverse complement strand
TGCATTAGGAATTTCTCAGTTAAAAAAAGTGGAAAATATTATAGAATTACGCCGCCAAATCGGTAAATACTATGATGAAAATCTAAATAATGTATCGCAGATACAAATAATTCCTGAACTAGAGGGATTTAGAACGGTGTATCAATTATACAGTATATTATTAAAAAATATTGAAGCAAGAGAGGAATTACAGAATTACCTTTTAGATCATGGGATTTATACGAAAGTATATTTTTATCCAATCCATTTAAAAACATTTTATAAAGAAAAATTTGGATATCGCGAAGGAGATCTTCCAAAAACAGAAGAAATTTCAAAAAAGATTTTAACTCTTCCATTTTTATTACGATCTACCAATAAAGACCAAGATTATATAATCAATACATTGAAAAAATTCTTTTAAGAACGATAAGTATGTCTAAACCTTTTTTTTCTGTATGTATGCCTGTTTATAATAGCGGGGATTTAATAACTGGTGCCCTTAAATCTCTTGAAAAACAAAAATTTACAGATTTTGAAGTTATATGTATTGATAATAATTCTACTGATGGGACATATGAAAAAGTTGAAAAGATTTTAGAAAATAGTAACTTTAACTACTTACTTAATAAGAATGATGAAAATGTAGGTATGGTAAGGAATTGGAATAAAACACTTAAGCAAGCAAAGGGAAAATATATAGCCTTTCTTCATCATGATGATGCATATACTCCTGATCATCTAGAAAAAGCGTATCAAATTTTAAGTAAATATGAGAATATAGGTATCTATGCTGTAGGAAATCAATTCTCTCCTAGAAGGTTAACTGGTATAATGAACCCAGATTTTTATTTCAAGTATCTTTATAGTATGAAAGATATAAGCCCTCCTTCTGAAACAATTTTTATTAGAGAATATAACAATAAGCAATATTATTATAATGATAATGCTATATATAGTGAAGTTGAAGTCTATTTTCAAATAGCAGATGATGGTTTAAAAGCATATCATAGCAAGGCTCGCACAGTTTTAAGATATTCGCATGAATCTAAGGAAAATGTTACTAAAAATGTTTACTATACGTGGGTATTTTTTGCTGACAAATTTAGAATTATTGAACATTATAGAAACCATAGGTATATAGATAAAAGAACTTATACTAAGACTTTAAAAAGACAAATAGATTCTGCTATAAAAAGGTATTATTATGCTAGATTGAGAAGAAGAGGCGAGCCAAATGCAATTTTTCGAAATCTATGCTATATTATTCTTCAAAAAAAGTATTTTATAAAATATTTAAAGCTATTATTTCGAAAGATTTCAGCGGATCTTTTGATGTCAAGAAATTGAATATGATATATAATATTTTAATTTCCTTTTGAATCATTCATAATCCTATCTGCCATCTTAATTCCATCGAAAAATGCTTGATCTGACCAAAAATAATCCCAATGTCCATAACGACCGAAGGGAAAAATATTATAACTTTCTAAATATTCAATTATTTCTGATATACTATTCTTCCGTTCAGAATCGAAAATAACATAAGCATATTTAATACATTCAATATCTTGAAAGACTATATCATTGGATGATTTAATATAACCAATATTAATTAAAGCATCAATTGAATTTTTAATAATTTCTTGTTCGTTGACTTCTTGCTTTCCGTTATAAGAACTTTCTAAACAAATAGAACCCCTTCCCCTAGGAAC
>JBATUM010000025.1:0-5106 GCA_049671145.1 Promethearchaeia archaeon | reverse complement strand
GTTATAAGAGGTCCGTTTCCATGGTTAATAAATTGGCTTTATAATTTCATTGGAGCTAATAAAATAGGAAAAGGCACAACTCTAGAAGAAAATGTGGGTGCTGATAGATTTGTAACCATTGGAAAAAATTGTTATTTTGGCGTTAATGGAGCAATTAGTTCTCATGCTGTGGAAGGTATATTCGGTAATATTTCTTATTTTAGAGTTAAAATTGGAGATAATGTAACAGCTGCTGCTTTTAATTGTGTTGGACCTGGTTCAGAACTAAAAGATCATTCTTGGCTATTGCCTATGACGGGTGCAACCAAACATAATCTTTTAAAAGGAGATAATTATTATTTTGGAGCTCCATTACGTAGAATCTTTAAAAAAAGATTAATGGATTACTTAAAAATATCTGAGGAAGATTTTGAGAAAGCAGAACAGCTTAAAAGGGAAAAAGAAAAGAAAGATCCAAAAAAAGGTGGAGGTAAGATAAATGGATAGTGATGATTCCACAAACAACAATAATAAATCCAATAAAACAAGGGTAGATTACACAATAGATTTTGTAACAAGTAGTGCGATTAGTAAAATAAGTATCAAATTTCTGGCAATATATATTCCAATTCTATGGGTAAGTGGATACATGGCAGTTGCTGTTTTTTTTGATGTCGCTACTCTTATTGATAATTGGATTATAACCATGTTTCTCCTACCGTTTTGGTTATTTATTTTATACTTTATATTTATCTTTGGAATTGCTATTTTTAGCAAGGCATTTCTATTAATCGTTAATATGGTACATAAACCTCGGGAAGGTGTCTTTAGGGCGGAAAAAGGAGATAAAGATTTTGAGTTTTGGAGACTACGAGTTCAATTAAAGAAGTTGGCATTATGGCTTATGAATAATGGGCCACTACCTTGGATTGTAATGTGGGGATTTAGATGGTTTGGAGTTAAAATAGATTTCTCAAGCCACCTGCAAGATGCATGGGTAGATACTGATTTCATTGATTTTGGAAGAAATGTTACAATTGGTCAAGGATGCGTAGTTATGAGTTCAATGGTTATTGGAAAGTACTTAATCATAAAGAGGGTCATATTTGGGGATTATACAGTTGCAGGAGGGGTATCTAATATAGCACCTGGTACGTTCATGGGAGTTGATTCGGTAACAGGTGCGTTTACTAATACAAATTTTAACCAATTTATTGAACCTGGCTGGATATATGTCGGCCTCCCTGCCATGAAATATAAGCCAAATAAATTTGCGGAACAAAGACGAGATAAAATATTTATCAAAGATGTTGAAGAAGAAATAACCTATGAAATTCAACAAGATGTAAATAATGATGAAGATAAGAAACAACTAGTAAATAACAATAAGGAGGGAGAATTATAATGTCTGTACCCGCATATCTTAAAGCTGGTCCTTTTACATCAAATGTTTTAGTGAAAAAAAAATATTTAATTTTTTATCTATTCCAAATTTGGATTAGCATTTTTGTTATCCAATTTGAATTTTGGTGGTATTGGAACTTATTATATTACAATAAGTTTATTCATTTCATAATTTTTCTTCCTCTTCTCATATTTGTAATATATATTTCATTATTATTTGTATCCCTTTTTTTTACCAAAATCCTACTTATTATTGTTAATCTCTTTCATAAACCCAGAGAAGGAGTCTTTCTTAGAACCCCCTCGAATAAAGATTATAGATATTGGAGTATTAGAAATACAATAAAAAAGTGGCCAGCATGGATAGCACACAAATTTCCATTACCTTTCTTAGATAATATATGCTTTAAATTGTTTGGGGTTAAAACACAATTTTCAAACTCGCTATTTGAAGGCTGGGTTGACACAGAATTCATTGAATTTGGAAAGAACGTTGTAGTTGGTCAGGCGAGTGTTATTCAATCTGCAGTTATTATTGGAAATCTATTTATAATTAGAAAAACAATAATCGAAGATAATGTTAGAATAGGTGCTCATTCAGTTGTTATGCCGGGAACTCATATGAAGAAGGATTCTGTTCTTGCTGCAAGTTCTCTTACAACTGTTGGCCAAGAATTAGAAGAAGGATGGGTTTATCTCGGTGCACCAGCAAAAAAGTACAAAAGGGATGTGTTCTTTGAAGATGGTTTAGAAGAAATAATAGCTGAACAAGAGCATGATATCGAGGAACTACGCAAAAAATACAAAGAACTCTATACCAGACGAAAAGATAAACAAGTGTGAATGAATTAAAATATTTCTATTTTTGATTAATTAATTTATAGATTGAAGTAAAATGAAGATCGGTTATCCTTGCATAAATCTTGCATTAACTTGTAAAAGTAGTAGAACTTTTCGTTTGAAAAATTATTCCGAAGAAAGATTAATTGAAAGTATAGATGGAAATTTAGATTGTTTACAAGAAATTCTTGAATATAATAAAAATAACAAAATCTTTTTCTTTAGAATTACATCTGATTTAATACCATTTGGTTCTCATCCTATTATGAAATTTGAATGGCAAGATTATTTCAAAGAAAAGTTTAATGAAATAGGGAACTTTATAAAAAAGCAGAATATGAGAATCTCTATGCACCCTGGTCAATATACGGTGTTAAATTCTAAAAACGATAAAGTTGTTAATACAAGTATAAAGGAGTTGGAATATCATGCTGATGTTTTAGATTTAATGAATTTGGATTGCACAGCTAAAATTATGACCCATATTGGAGGTGTTTATGGTGATAAAAAGGGAAGTAAAAAAAGATTCAGCAAAAGATATAATAAGCTTTCAGCTAAAATTAAAAAACGATATGTTATTGAAAATGATGATAAAAGTTTCAATTTAGCAGATTGTCTGGAAATTTATGAAGAAATTTTTATTCCTATTGTTTTTGATGTTTATCATCATGAATGTTTAAATACAGGTGAAATTTTTGAAGAGGTATTTAGCAAATTCACACAAACGTGGAATAAACGAGATGGCTTGCCTATCGTACACTATAGCTCTCAACATCAAATAAAAAGACAACCGAGTCATGCTGATAATATTCAACTCGAACATTTTAAAACCTTTATTAATAAGACGAAAAATTATAATTTTGACCTTATGTTAGAAATAAAAGATAAAGAACGGAGTGCTTTAAAGGCAATAAAACTTCTTGAATATGATCCACGTTTTTTATCCCATTAAAATCAAGTTGGTGATGTGTATTAGAATTATTAAATTACCAAAAATGAATGAAAAAGAAATAAAAGAAGCAATCAATTCTCAAAATTTATGTAGAATTGCTTTCATAGATGATGAATATCCATATATATCACCGTTCCAATATGTTTTCATTGATGATACTTTATATTTTCATTTTACTGATTATGGCAAAAAGAAGGATATCCTTTCAAATAACCCTAATGTATGCATTTCAATAGAAAAATTTGAACCAGATCTTAAGAGTTATTACTTTATTTCGATGCAAGGCAAATTGGAATTAGTTGAAAATAATCAAATAAAAAAAGAAGTTATTAATCAAATGGTACAATCCGCAAGGAACAAATTTTCAGAAAATTTTTTATCTGCGCATGGTTTTGAAAAAGATCAAGGTTGGGATATGTTTACCACAGAAGGTCAACTTATTTATAAATTTAAACAAGTAGGACCACCAATAGGGCTAAAATCCATTTGATGATTTAAAAATTATTATATTTAGTCAATTTTTTTTACATAATTTTTTTTCTCAAAGAAAGGTTAAAATAAAATTCTAATCTAAAATTATTTTTATTTTGAGTTCTCTACCCATTTCTTTCTTCTTATATATTTTATATATACAATATAAACCCCAATGCTAATTATTCCCAATAAGAAGGCTATATCAGAAATGGGAATGATCTGTGGAACGTCAGGAGGCGATTCAAGTCCTCCATCTGTAATAATCCATGAAAAGTTAGTAATAATAGCCTGTCTTGCATTCTTGGCAGCATTGCTATATTTGGAATGCCCTGCGTCAAACCTTACGTCAGTTTGTAAGGTTAATTGTGACCAGCCTAATAATAAATTATCATAATTAGGTGTCGAAAGTGTAATCCCTCGGAACATACCAAGCATACTTTTGACGCTTGAGACGTTCCAACTACCGATGGGTTGGTTAAACGAAGAAGCAAAGATAAACATAAACCTCATAGTTATCACGCTCGAAACATCCCAATCACTGATGGACTGGTTGAATAAAGAAGCAATATAGAACATACCATACATGTCTGTGACGCTCGAAACGTCCCAGCTACCAATGGGCTGGTTGAACGAAGAAGCATCATGGAACATATAGCTCATGGTCGTCACGTTCGAAATATCCCAGCTATCGATGGGTTGGTTAAAAGAAGAAGCAGAGAAGAACATATAACTCATGTCTGTCACGCTCGAAACATTCCAGCCGTTCATGATACCACTATTACCAAGATTCCAGCAATCCCTAAAAGTAGAATATAAACTGGTCGTTCCCGTTAAATTCAAATTATCAGTTGCTGTGAGTTCTAAATTAGAGCATCCATAAAAATAGCTCCCCGAATTTCCTATTTGTAAACAACCCCATTGTTGAATTTCAAGTATCTTCAATTGATCTCCCTCATTATTAAACCGCCAGCCTATGATCGTTCCCGTGATCTTAATGGTGTACACCCCTTCGGAAGCATAGGTTTTGGTAACCTCGGGTTGATCCCAGTTCATGATTGTGTCATTGCTCATATCGCCCCAATCCACCGTGAAATTATATCTTCCACTCAATTCCAAGGGTAAGCGTATTTGATTATTACCGCTAGAATTCGTGCTCATTTTGGTCGTATTCCAAACCGAGATAAATTCATTCGGGTCTGATTTAATAGGTACGAAAAATTTCACGCTGGTTGGTTTTTGCTGTTGCCTGTGAAGTTGGGATATAAAATTCGAAATGTTTAGCAACATTAAAGATAATACGACAAGTGTTAAAGTTAGCTTTATTGCTTTATTTTTTATTAAACCAATCACATTAATTTATTGACTCTTAACAATTAAGATTTCATTAAATCAAGTTACATTTTAATACTTTTATATTTAAATATATTGTTAGTCGGTCGTTTATTTCTTAGTTCCCT
>JBATUM010000024.1:0-14654 GCA_049671145.1 Promethearchaeia archaeon | reverse complement strand
GGATTTAGGCCATGAATCTGCAATTTCTTGCCTAAAATCAGGTTTACACACTATTGTGAACTCTGGAATATGTTTTTTAATTTCAGCTGCCAGTTCACCTGCTGAAAAACTAAATCCGGTAATATTGTAGACATAGCGTTTAAGTCTAGAAACATCTGCTTCTAAAAGATCTATCATACCTTTATTACAATCAGGCATATACATCATGGGTAAGACTGTATCTTCCTTTAAGAAGCAAGTATAATGTTTATTTTTTATTGCTTCATAGAATATTTCTACGGCATAATCAGTTGTCCCACCCCCAGGTAACGTTTCACTGCTTATTATACCCGGTAATCTCATCGACCTTGTATCAAGTTCATATTTTTTAAAATAATATTCAATTAATAATTCGCCACTTACTTTTGTAATTCCATACATTGTTGTAGGTTGCAAAATTGTAGTGTTTGGTGTATTTTCTCTAGGTGTGGTTGGTCCAAAAGCCGCAATAGAGCTTGGCCAAATTATTCTATCAATGTTATACCTTCTTCCAGCCTCTAAGACATTAATTAACCCATTTATATTTATATTCCAGGCAGTTTGTGGCATTTTTTCCCCTGTAGCAGATAAGATTGAAGCCATATGAAATATTGTATTAATATCATATTCAAATAATGCCTTAGAAAGCAATTCTTTTTCTAATGCATCTAAATAAATAACTGGACCATTTTCAGTAATTATCTCAGGTAATGGTGTTTTTCTTCCAGTCGCTATAACATTATCATTTCCATATTTCTCTCTTAAAGCTGGGACAAGTTCACTTCCAATCTGTCCAGCAGCTCCTATTACTAGAATTTTTCTCATTTATATCAACTTTTTATTTCAAAAAATTTAGTATTATTCTTAATATACTCAATTAAAAAAGGTTTATGTCTTTCCTTATGATTTTGAATGTTCTTTTAATTTGGGTAAAACTAATATACTTTTTTAAATACCTTTAAAATATTAGTTTTTTCAAAAAAATCTAATTTTAATAGGTGATTATGTGAAGAGAGATCCTATTGCTTTTCTTAAGGAAGATATGACTGAATTAAGAAACAATAATTTAGAATGGATAATCCGATACCTTGAAAAAGGTTCAAAACCACATTCTACAGTTGATGGAAAAGATGTACTAATGCTCAATACTAATAATTATCTAGGATTAGCAACTCATCCGAAGGTAATACAAGCCACAATTGATGCAACAAAAAAATATGGCGCCGGTGCAGGAGCAGTTCCTGTAATCGCCGGCTCTTTTGATTTAACAAAAAAATTTCAAGCTAAATTTGCAGAATTTAAAGAAGTAGAAGCATCTCTTTTATGCCAAACTGGTTTTGCAGTTAATTCAGGATTAATCCCAATGTTAGTGGGAAAACCAGATATCGTAGTCTCCGATGAATTAAATCATGGGTCTATCATTGACGGAGTAAGATTAGCAGGAGCGAAACGTATCATTTATAAACATAGAGATGTAGGCGATTTAGAAAATCAACTCAAAGAAGCTGAAAAAGTGGGTGCAAGAAGAATTTGTATCATTACTGATGGTGTATTTTCAATGGATGGTGATATAGCTCCTTTAGCTGATGTTGCTAGAGTAGCAGAAGATTTTGGCGCAATGATATTTGTTGATGATTGCCATGGTGAAGGTGTGCTAGGAGAAGGGAGAGGCATTGTAGCTCACTTTAACTTACAAGGTAAGGTTCATGTAGAGGGAGGTTCGATGAGTAAAGGTTTTGGAGTATTTGGAGGCACAGTGGCAGGTTCAAAAGATTTAATAGAATTTTGTGCGAATAAAAGTAGAACATATTTACTCAGTACAGCACATCCACCTGGTGTTGTTGCTGCTAACATAGCCTCAATAGAAGTAGTTGAAAGTGAACCGCAACATGTTAAGAAAGTATGGGAAAATACCAATTATTTCAAGAAAGAAGTCCAAGGAATGGGTTATAACACTGGAAACTCTGAAACCCCGATTATCCCTTTAATAATTGGTGATCCAGGTAAAGCACAAGAACTCGCAAGAATTCTATTTGAAGAAGAAAACGTTTATGGTACTCCCATTGTCTTTCCTATGGTAGCTAGAGAATTATCCAGAATTAGAGTCCAAATGAATGCTCTATTAACTAAAGATGATTTAGATTATGCGCTTAGGGCAATCGAAAAAGTCGGAAAAAAATTAAATATAATTTAAATATCATTTTTTTCAAATTCTTTTTTTAATTATTTATAAGGGCTTGCATAGTATTGCTTTTACTCGTAAGTTTTTAAATTCACTAGTGGGTGCAGGTTTAATCAAGCATACAGTATCTGCTCCCTGTCCTGTACCAGCGATTGCTATGATATCTCTGTTTAAATCTGGAATTAAACCAGCATCACAAATCGTTGCTGAAATTTCTATACATACTTTTATCCCCTGACTGAACTGCCATCCTAAAACTTTTGCTAATAAATCCACAAACATCCAAGCTTCTTTTCCTATTCTTAAACCTCTTTCAATTCCACTCATGGAATGGGTTCCAATATGAAATTTTATCCCTTTCTTTTTTAAAAATTCTAATTTATCTTCGGGAAATTCTTGTCTAATTGAACTATTTATAAAGTAATACGCGTGGGTAACAATAATTATATTAAATCTTTCAGAATCAAAAACCTCTGCTGCTTTCTCTGCTGTCATTCCTGTAGTACTTGCAATAATGATATCATTAATTCCAAATTTTTTAGCATATTTTTTTGCTATCTCTAAAGCTTTACCTGTATTTTGTGGCCCCCCCTTCTCAAAATAAGTAACCTCAATACTTAAATCTGTCATATTATATCAAATTTCTTGATTATTAATAGTAATTTAAAGTTAAATTAGAATATGATTCTATTTAAATGAATTTTTTTAAAATAGATTTTCTTCTATTTCTTTTGACATAGTTTTAAAAAGATCAAAATCTAAATACATTTAATTATGATTTATTGGAAATTTAATTATAAATTAGGGATCTCATATGAGTGAAAGAAAAGTATCTTTAAAAGAAAAAATACTATTTGGGACAAACGCTTTTCCGGATCAAATTTGAGTGAATTATAAAGTCACCAAAGGTCAATTAACATATCAAGCGTTTACAATTTATGTTTTTACGTTTTATTTTGCAGTAGTAGGTCTTACAATGCTTGAAATGTGGATTGGATTCGTTTTGTGGGGTATTTGGAATATGTTTAATGACCCTTTACTGGGAGCATTAAGTGAGAAAACTAAACACAAAGGGAAATTAGGAAAAAGGAAATTGTATTTAATTATATCTTTTGTTCCTTTAGCGTTGATAATGATTTTCCTTTTTACAGTACCTACCAATTTTAAGTTTTGGTATTTTATATTCATAATTTTTACCTTTGAATTCTTCTATACAATGTTTTCAGTAAATACTAATGCTGTATTCCCCGAAATGTTTCCAACAGAAAAACAAAGAGGAGATGTAAATGTATTTATAAAGGCCTTTACTATGATTGCGGTAATACTTGCTTCATTGATTCCAACTTTTATTGTGACCCCATCTTTAATTCCCTTACTTGATCCAGCGGATCCAGGTTATGCTGCAGAAGTTGCTAGTATCAATTTTAAATATATTATTTCAGGTATTATTCTAGCTGTAATTATATTGGTCATGGCAGTTTTATTCATTTTCTTTGGGGTAAAGGAAAAAGAAGAGCAAACAAGTGATTTTGAAAAGAGACCAGGATTTCTCAAATCATTGAAAATTACATTTTCAAATCGAACATTTATAAAATTCACACTTGGCAATATGCTTGTCTGGTATTGTTTTAATGTATTATTAACAATATTTCCACTCTATGCTGTCTATGTGCTTGGAAGAACTGAAGGATCCATGTTAGTTGGAATTACATTGATGTTAGCGCTCTTATCTGCTGCATTCTTTATGCCTCTTCAAGCAAGGATTAGGAAAAAATATGGCACTCGTAAAGGGTTAATGCTTGGCTTAGGAATATGGATAATCACCTTATTTCCTTTGATTCTTTTATCAAATAATGAAATAAGTAGAATATTATCATTTATTGTCTTTATAACGATAGGATTTGGATTATCAGCTGCGTTATTTTTTATAGATATAATTCATGGAGATGTAATTGATCAAGATGCACTTAAGTTTGGCGTAAAAAGGGCCGCAAGTTATTATGGTGTTAATGCTTTTATTCATCGTTTTTCAATGATACTTGGAATTACAACTATTTATATCATATTTTCGGGAACTGGATGGAGTAAATATGTACCTGTTGTTGCTGATCCAGTTTTGAGAGAAATTGGTATAAAAGCTTTGATGTTTCTCTTTCCTTCAATAGCTCTTATTGGATCAATTCTCTTCTTCAAATCTTATGATTTACATGGTAAAAAACTCGAAGAAATGAGACAGGAATTAGAAAAGCATCCCGAATTAAAGTAAATTTTTTTTTTAATTTTTTATTCTAAAAAAAGGAATTGAATCTACTAAAGTATATAAAAAAATAATAAAATAATTTAGAGATTTAATTGATATACGTTTTTATACAAGCTTAATCTTGTTTCTTTATCAATTTTAAAAGAGAAGGAATCGCTAGAAAGCACAGCATAAAAAGCCCCATTTCAATTACGATTTATCTAAATCTCAAAAAAAGTCAAACATCGCAGCCCTTGTTATATCATACTAGCAAGCAATTATGATCGATTAGAAAAAAAGTATTTTTTTATCTTTTTAGATATCCTTAAGGATAAGGAATTAGAAAGAAAGAAATTGAAGCATCAATGATAAAATGTAAATTAAAAATATAATTATAACTATTGTGGCTCCTGGAATTCCAAGCGCGAAACCTGCTTTTGCTAAACCAGGTGAATCATCCTTCTTAAATCCAATTACGCTAAAAATTAACGCTACAAGAGGACTTGCAAAGCTTCCAATTAGGATTACATATTTGATGAAATCGCACAATTTTTCACCAATAGGTGAAAAAGGATACGTAATAATAGATAATAATCCAATAGATACTAGTCCAATTATACCAAAAATTAAAGCCAGAATCCCAAAAACTTTACCCATTTTTTACCATTTTAAATGTTATATGTCGTAATTCCAACAAATACTGCGAATATAATAAATAATATTAAGATAAGCAAAAAAAATTTATAAATATCATCATCTATGCGTTTTACTGGTATATGGTTGCTTTTTCTGATAGGATTCCTACTAAGATTTATAACGCCAATATATTCTTATCGTTTTAATCCTAATATTTCTTTTGCTTCCTCCAGAGTAGCTGGTTCTCTTCCCATTTCTTTAGCTAACCTCACTATTCTTTTTACTAGTTGAGCATTATTTTCTACAAGTTCACCTTTACGATAATAAACTGTATCTTCAAGGCCTGTTCTAATATTGCCCCCCATGCACATAGCTATCATGGTTGTTCTGAGATTATACCTTCCAATAGTTACTACTTGCCATGTGGAACCCTTAGGGAGAAGATCAACCATATTTAAAAGATTTCTAACTGTTGCAGGTGCACCACCTTTAATGCCTAACACTATGCTAAAATGAAGCTTTTCATTTGGCTCAAAAACACCCATATCAACTAAATCCATAATATTTGCAATATGACTAGTGTCATATACTTCTATTTCAATACCCGCACCTATTTTTTTACATCCATCAACATATTTTTTATTAAAATCCATTGGATTATCAAAAAGTGAAGCGGTAGCCATTCCTTTCATATTAGTTCTAAATTCAAAAGTACCGGCATTTATAGTAAACATATCAGGTTGCGGATTAATGTTTAATAAATTGAGTCTTTCTTCCAATGTTGCCATTTTAAGGGCTGTACCATACTTTTTGCCTGATTTACTTACCTTAACACCATATTCTAAACGAGCACCGATTCCATTGCCAATTTGAGTAATAATTGGACATTTTTCTTGTATTAATCTCACTGTTTTATTATAAACATTTAGATCAGCAGTTGATAGTCCATCTTCACCTCTTACATGGATATGACATACTGTTGCTCCAGCTTCGTAGCATTCTAATGCATCTTTCGCTTGTTCTTCTGGAGTTATGGGTAAACTTGGATTGGACCATTTCCCATGAGCTCCTCCTGTAATTGCTGCTGTAATAATTACTTTCTCTTCTGATAATAGATTTGGTCTCAAATCTGCATTAACCTCATATTTAATTTACTTTATTATATTTGAAATTTATAGAGAAATATATTTATATTTTGTGTTAAAATGAAAATGGATTAATATAGTAGTAAATTTATCAATTAAAATTAGTTTTGTACTTATTTGGATTTTAATTTCAATCCTAAACGTATGGAAAATAAAACTAAATTAAAAAAGGTGAAAGAATTGGATTTATTTCATTTTTTTAGCTTGAGTAATCCATTCCTTAATATCCCCTAATTCAGGGATTTTTCTTATTACATCAGGTTTCTTTTTATCAAACTCAATCAATTTATCCAATGTACTTTGTGGAGTTCTTTTAGCCAACTCTTTTACAGAATCAACCCCAGTTTGATTTAAAGCATCTGAATATTCTGGACCGATCCCAATAATTCTCATTAAAT
The DNA here is from genome assembly GCA_049671145.1 of Promethearchaeia archaeon. Classification (GTDB taxonomy): domain Archaea; phylum Asgardarchaeota; class Lokiarchaeia; order Sigyniarchaeales; family SOKP01; genus SOKP01. Next base: position 8,036 of record JBATUM010000024.1, on the reverse strand, counting down.
CAGCATGTTCTTGCCATTTATCAATCATTTTTGCAGAGATTTTAGTTTTTGTTGATATTTCTTTCTTGTTTTTATTGGTTAATGGTAAAAGATCTTCAACTGTATTTAGACCAACCCTTCCTAAAGTTCTCGCATATTTAACTCCTATACCTTCGATATCAATTAAGTCCATTTTAGGAGTTTTTTTAAGCTTTTTATCTTCATAAACATCCTTAGCCATGGCGATCCAGCTTTCAATCTGTTTTAATGTAGGGAGTTTTCTGATTACATTGGGTCTTCTTTTATCAAAAGCCTTAATTTTTTCTAAAGTATTTTTAGCGTTTCTATGAGAGAGTTCTTTAACAGAATCGATTCCAACCTTATTTAAAGCTTCAGCATATTCTGGTCCAATACCTTTTAAACTTATCAAATCTGCTTGTTCTTGCCACTTGTCTATTCTTTTTGAGGGAATTTTAGTTTTTACTGCAAGTTCATTAATTTGTTCCCATGTTAACTTGGATAAATCCTCAATTTCAGTGTATCCAGCTCTCCCTAATTTTGAAGCATATTTTTTTCCAATACCTTCAATTTCTATAATTTTCATGTTTTTTACCTCTTATTAATTATATTGATTTGTAATTTAATTTAGAAGCTTTGTTTTAAAAATTAATCCTTTATAACCTAAAAAAATCAGAAAAAATTCGCAAGGACTTTCCAAGTTTTTGTTTAAAAATTTCAAAATCTATGTTTATTTTTTTTTCTTTCTAAAAATATGAAGATAAAATTGCAAAAGATTGAGAATCATTTTTTTATTTTTTCATTGAAAAAGTAATTCCAATGTCATGAATATTTTTTTGAATATTTTTTGTCTTGAATTTATAAATTTTTTATTAGAAAACCCTATTTATCTTTTTCTATAAGTTAAAATTTCATATAATTTTTAGATAGAAATAATAAATAGTATATCTAGCAATATTAATTAATAATTTACAAATTTTTAATTAATTATGAATTAAAACTGGTTTTAAATATGGAGAAAAACAAAAAATTGATATTGCAGATTTTAAATCTTGTTACTTTTATATTAGTTGTAGTTATAAATTACTTAGCCATTAGTTTACCGCTTGGCTATGGCACTACTCAACAATTATCTGATGCCATTCCAAACTTATTTGTTCCGGCTGGATTAACATTTTCGATTTGGGGAATAATATATATACTTTTAGGTCTCTTTTCAATCTATCAATTAAGAGATATCTTTAAGTCGGATAAGATTGAAATGCCCTACCTGGAAAAAGTTAGCTATTTCTTCATTATAAGCAATGTAGCTAATTTTACTTGGATTCTACTCTGGCACTATCAGCTTGTACAATTATCATTAATAGCTATGTTGATAATATTAGTTTCTTTACTTTTCCTATACATTCGCTTAGATATTGGAAAGAGTGAAGTTCCAAGAATTGAAAAAATTGCTGTACATATTCCTTTTAGTGTGTATTTGGGCTGGATAACGGTTGCAACCATCGCAAATGTTACTGCCGTATTGGTAGTTTCTGGAGTGGAAAGTTATGGACTATTAGCAGAAATCTTGACGATTGTTGTTATTGCTGTAGCAGTTATAATTACATATGCAATGCTTATTATTCGAAAAGATATTGCTTATAGTCTTGTTGTTTTATGGGCAGCACTAGGCATATTTCTAAAACAATTTGAGCTTAATCTAACAATTGCTATAACTACTTTAACTGCAGTAGCTTTGATTTTAGCAGGCATCGTATTAATAATCGTTACGAAATTAAGGAAATAAAAAATATTTTTTCTTTATTTTTTTTTAAGCCTTTAATTAGTAAGAAATTAAATAATTAATTAGTTAATTTAATAAAAAAAAGAAGTTTCAATTACAAGATGAACAATTTAATTCAAGTTATAGAATTAACTCCGATACATGTTCCCTTTAAAGATCCTGTTAAAAAAGCTATGGCAGAATCCGAAGGAGGGCTCGGAATGGCTATTGGAGCTGAAGAACCATGGTTAGGTAGTGATTTTGTAATCTGCAAGCTTATAACTAAAGACGATACTATAGGATTAGGCGAAGTTTTTTTATGGCTTCCTGAAACAGGCATATCTCCTCATGATGTTATTAATACTATTAAAAATTGTTTAGGAAAATATATTCTAGGAGAAAGTCCTTTTAATATTGAAAAGATCAATTATCGGATGGACGCAAATCTAGCTCGACAAGAAGTCGCTAAGGGAATTTTAGATATGGCTTGTTATGATTTAATGGGAAAGATGACCGAGCGCCCAGCTTGTGATTTTATCGGAGGAAAAAGTGGAGAAGATATACCATTGGCAGCACTAATTCCTCTAGGTGACCCTATCTTAATGAAAGGAATAGTTAGATCTTATTATAAAAAAGGATTTAGAACATTTCGCTTAAAATTAGGACATGGAGTTAAACAAGATGTTGAAATCATAGAGACAATAAGAAAAGCCCTTGGATATGAAATCAGATTAAGAGTTGATTATAATCAAGCATATGATCCTCAATTGGCAATCAAAGCGATAAATGCGATTGAACCATATAGAATCGATTATGCTGAGCAACCTGTAAAAGCAGATGATTATCTGGGAATGAAGTATGTACAACAAAATGTAAACGTACCTTTAATGGCTCATGAAGGATTTTTCAATTTAAAAGATTTTGTTACTTTAGTAGAACTTAGAGCAGTAAGAGTACTTGGAATCAATTCAGAACGCCCTGGCGGAGTAACTAAAGCATTAAGAGCAATAAATTATGCGAAAACGCGTGGTCTTGGAATTGTATTACATAATCAACCTTTAGGAATCGCGTCTGCGATGCATATTCATTTACATGTAGCAAAATATCATTGTATTGATCATGCGACTGAACTCTTTGGCCAAGAAATGTTAGTTGATGATTTAATTTTAAAGCCAATTAATTATGATAATGGAAGAACTAAATTACCAGAAGGCTCCGGATGGGGAGTAACACTTGATGAGCATGCATTAGAAAGATTTGCTACAAGTTCTACAATTACTTTGGAAAAATGAATTTAACTTTTTGAGTCCATCCTTTCTTTTTTAGAAATTAAACGATACAAATAATAGATTGAAATAAATGCTTCTGGTAGCCACTTTTTAAGTAGGATAACAGTTAGACAAGAACCGAGTATTGCTGATAAGAAAAATAAAGATTCGTGTATAAATTCAAAAGGTACTCCTTTATAATTAAAAAATAATAAAAATGCAATTCGAAAAATGTTCATAAGGTAAATTCCGAGCACTGTAATAACTAATGTCTTTGTTTTTCTTAATATAAAATCCTTTTTAGTTGAAGATGTTTTTGAAGGAGGTACAAGTAAAATTAAACTAATTATAATACTAAATACATGAGCCGCAATACAGTTTGTAGTTATAGCATAGTTTTGATTAAATGGGTGATCCGGTATAAAGATTGAAGGAAATAAATTATGTTCTGGATCTATAATTACTTGTGAATTCATACCAAGTAAAGAATTTAAAATAAAAGATATTTGTGTAGACGTAAATTCATATATCCAATAATTAATTTTAAATTGTAAAAAGAAATAAATCAGAAGAGATATTAATGGAGTACCTAAAATTAGAATGATTATTTGGGAAGTGGAAAATTTATACATTTTTCCATCAAGATTAATTATTAGTTTCTGATTAAAATGTTGTTCAGTTTGACTTTCTTTCATTTTCCACTCACATTGAATATTTTTAGTTCAATTTAAACTATGATGATTAAAAAAAAAGAAATAAGAATTATAATATTTAATAATATTATTTTTTTACAGCCTTTAAATGATATGTGTATATTATAAATATCGAAAGTACCAAAAATAAACCAATAAATAAAAATGGTTCAAATCCCGGGATTTCGATTCCCTCGAACAATCCTGAAAAAAAGTTGTTTAATGCATCGGAGATTGCTTGACCTATTGCTGCAGCCACTGCTGAAACTATTTGTGAAAAAACAGTTATAATCCAAATAGGAACTGCGATTGCAATTGCTATAATACCACCAATTACATAACCACAACCCTCAAAACCTCCACCACCACCACCAAAATGTACAGTACTAGAAGTAGCCAATCCCCAGACTATGCCAACACATATTAATACTAAGAAAAATAATCCTAAGAATACTGGAAAGTAACCACTTGCGGGTAAACTGAATCCCGCCATTATTATAAGTGAAAGTAACAAATCAACGCCTATAACTACAACAAAAAATATTATTACTTTATGGTAGGCTTTAAGTTTTTTTTTAATTGGTGGTAGTGAGGCACTAATATCAGATCCCTTTTCTTTATTAGTTGAAAATGGCACAGACGAATCTACTAAAGAGCCACAATGAACACAATAAACATTATCTTTTTTAGTTGGTTTTCCACATTTATTGCATATTACTACATCTTCTGACATAAACCATCACAATAATGAAAATTATTTAAGTTGCTTGGAATTTCTTTTAAATTCAAGAATAAAATAATCTTTATTAAGCAATATAAATATAAAAACATTTATATTAGGGTCCAATTCTTTTAATTCTAATAGATATTTATAACCTATTCTTCATAATAATAGACATTATTAACTAATTAAACAAATCTAATGAATTAGTTTTATGGTGAAATAGATACTTGGATAATAAGCAAAAATACAGATTTTTGGAAAGTTTAGCTTTAATAAATATTATATTATCAATCATTCTCTTTTTAATTAATTTATTATTAATCCTCTGGATAAATAACTCTATTTATTTAAATCAAGTGGGTTATACATCATTGGGCATATTTCTGCTATATTTTGAAATATTTAGACTTATAATATTGTTAATTTCAGAAATAATATATTTATGGATTAAAGATATTAAAATATTCCGTAAGGCGTCTGTAATGACGTCATTGCTAATTGGAACTATTTTTAATACCCTCTTTTTAATTCGGTTATTAGGACTTGCTTGTTTTGTTCCAGTATTTAGTTTTATAAGTATGTTATTTAGTTATTTCGCATCTGTCAAGATTATTATTTTTCAACCTGATAGTAATCGAATTAGTTCACAAGAAGAACGCAAATCCTAAAAGTATTAACCATATTAACACCCATCCAATAAAAACAGATATGTAAATTATAAAACTAATTTTATACCTTAAATTTTCGTTCTTAATATTCATCGGAATGATTAGTACTATAATACTAATATACATCAAGTGCGCAGGTTGAATTAGGCGCCAAACTGCTGAAAAGAGAGAAAATCCTGATGATATATCACCACTCTGAACCCAATTAGAGACCATTGATAAGAAATACTCTGGAAAAATTATATAGGGAATACAGATCAGGGTTAGAGGTAATATATAATAAATTAAATCCTTTGCTTTTATCTTTTTGATAATAATTAAAATAATCGGTATGACTAATATGGTTATTTTAAACGAAGCAAGAGTTAAAAAAACTCCAGATAGATACTTTTTTTCTTTTTCTAATTGAATATATGACTCATATAAAAATAATTGAATTATCCAATTCGTGTTATTTAAATACATGTCAGCAAAATATCCAATACTAGAAAATACAAAGAAAATGAGTAAATCATTTCTATTTTGGACACTCTTATAGATATTAATAGTGATATATATCATAGAGATGAATCTCAACATGTCCCAGATGTATATTGAAAGTTCAAAAGGTAAAACATAGAACGGATAAAAGATAAAATACCAAAAATAGAGATATATTGCGTTTCCATTTATTAAAGGATTTTCTTCATAGTAATATAAAATCCCATTCTGCATTAAATCATAATTTGTTCTAAAATTTAAATCCCTATTTTTCATTAATAAATCAATAAAAAATATTCCTGATAATTCATCTTGAAAAAAAGTAAAAATTATTCTAAGGATAATTAAAGCTATTGTTATTATTATGATAATAATGATATTCAATTGAGTATAATGCTGTCTTTTCTCTTTATTAACAGCTAATTTATTTATTTCCATAATTTAATTTCAAACTTATATTAATTAAAATGCAATTTCTAGTTATTCAGTTATGTGTTTATCTTTTTTTACATAATATTTCTTTATTTCATTGCGAAGAACATAATAAATTAAAGCTGTTATAAAAAGGTGAATATTGATAGGTATAAGATAGTAAATATCAACAACTATTAATATTATCAATCTCAAGATCACTAAGAAAATAAATGTGATAGAGGTAAAAAACAACAGAATTATTAATATTTTTGAAATAATCTCATTATTTTCTTTAAATGCATAATAAATGTCAAGTGAATATCTAAAGATTAAAATAGCTACGCTCCAAAGCAAAAAAGGTAAAATTAACTGATTATTTAAAATACCAGTAAATATAATTATCATCCAATATATTAAAAAAGTTATTAACATTGTAAATATTGGATAATATACCTCCTTTTTTCTCCGAGTTATTTTAACTGCTAAATTAATAAATTTCATTAGTTATCTTTAATCTTAAAGATATTAAATAAATTTATCATGAATCATATTTGATAGATTTATATTGAACCTTAAAAATCAATAATAAATTATAATAATCCTAATGTAATTATGCCGGAGCTTCCTGAGGTCGAGACTTTTAAGAATTATTTGGATAGTATTTCTTTAAATAAAGTAATAAAAAACGTAAAGATAAGAGATAACAGAGTCCTTAATGTTCCTGAAACTGAATTAAAGAAAGAATTAACAAATAAGAAATTTATTTGTTCAATTCGACATGGTAAGTACTTATTTGTAAAAATTAATCCAAAATTTTTAGTTCTACATTTTGGGATGTCTGGATATTTAGAATCTTTTAATAACGTTACTGAAGAACCTACTCATAGCCGAATTCGATTTAAATTCATTGATGGCACCTTCCTTTCTTATGTTTCTCAAAGAATGTTTGGAAGGGTTGATATATCTGATAGTATTGAGAATTATATAAAAAAAAAGAAGTTAGGTCCAGATGCACTTAACATGAATTATGAAGAGTTTTTGGACACCCGTAAACGAAGAACTACTATTAGCAAAACGTTTTTAATGAATCAGAATATCATAGCTGGGATTGGAAATATCTATTCCGATGAGATTCTATTCCAATCTAAAATAAATCCTAAAGCTAGAATTCATGAATTAGACGAGAAAAAATTGAATTCCCTATTTGATAATATCAAAAAAATCTTAAAATATGGAATTGAAAAAAAAGGTAATTTGAAAACTTATTCTAATAAATATATAATTCCACATCGCCAAAAGGAAGAGAAATGTCCTAATTGTGGCACTCAAATTGAAAGATATGAATTATCAGGGAGACATGGGTTTTTTTGTCCTAAATGCCAAATATAGCTTTGAAGCTATTTTTCTTATCGAATTTCCATAAAACTAATGAAGAAAATTTCTTCACATCAAAAACAGAAGATTTAAATATGTAAATCAATATATGTAAATCAATGATTGACAATAAACAATTGTTAATAAAAATTCAAAAATATGGAGGTAAAAAATTATGTCAGATCTAGATAAGGTAGATATCAAAGCTGATGATAAGAAAGAAATTAAAGAGAAACCAATTGAAAAAGAAGAGAAAAAAGCTGAAATTCAAGTCAGGAACAGACATAGACCACTAGCCAGTTTTAGAGATACTTATAGATTTTTTGATGATATTGACAGATTTTTCATGGATTTTTGGAGTCCAACTCGATTCTGGAATTTTGAACCAGATACATTAAGTTTATTTGATGATGACAAATTCTTTAGAAGTCCATTGACAAATATAGTTGATGAAGGAGACCAATTTAAGATTACTGCTGAATTACCTGGATTAGAAAAAGGTGATATTGTAATTACAGTTCACGATGGAACATTGGAAATCAAAGGAGAACAGAAGAATGAAATTGAAGAAAGTAAAGAAGGATATGTTAGAAAAGAATATAGCAGCTCAAGTTATCATAGAAGTTTTAAATTACCAGAAAATATAGACAATAA
>JBATUM010000023.1:0-5459 GCA_049671145.1 Promethearchaeia archaeon | reverse complement strand
AGTTTGTTCCTATATTTGAATGTTTAGGCCATGTAGATAATATCTTAAGTCATAAGGAATATGAAGGTCTCGGGGAGTATCCTGGAGCTCAATGTTTTAATATTACTAATAAGAAGGTTTTTGAATTTTTAAATGACTTTATATCAGAGTTAAGCAATGCCTTCACAACTAAATATTTCCATATTGGATGTGATGAAAGTTTTGATTTTGGAAAATATCGTTCAAAAGAGCTTATAAGCCAAATAGGAAAAAGCCAAGCGTACATAGATGTATATGAAAAAATCTATAAAATTGCTAAAGATTGCGGAAAAGAACGCGTAATCATGTATGATGATATAGTAGTAAATGATAATGAGATTTTACAAAATCTGAATAAGGATATTATCATAATGTTTTGGGATTATAAACCTAAAGAGAAATATCCTAAAGTAGAAAAATTATTAAACGCTGGATTTAAAGTAATAGTTAGCCCTTCAATGCTCAATTGGCAAAGGCATTTTCCTGATAATAAAAATTCTAGTAAAAACATAATTAATTTAATAAAGACAGCCTACGATCATAAAAACAATGGATGTCTGGGAGTTTTAACGAGCACTTGGGGGGATTTCCGTTATTATTCATTAAGAGAAAATGAGATATTTGGGGCAGTATTGACTGGTTCAACATCCTGGAACTGCCCAAATTTTGATTATGAACAATTTAAACGAAGTTTTGGATTCCTTTTTTATGGTCTTCAAAGTAATTTTTTAGAAAACTTTTATGATATGTTTAGTCAATTAAGTAAATCCACATCATTATATTATAAAATTGGGATATTATTACCATCACTCTTTTATACTTATCTGTTTAAACATCCCTTTCCTTCCAAAAAATATAGATCCTCTTGTAAAAATTATAAAGAACTCGGCTTTATTGGAGAAAAATATCTAGAAATTTATTCTCAACTCAAACCATTTGTAAGATTCGAACAAGAAAATTTTGACTATATTGAATATAGTGCTGAATTAGCAAAATATCTTAAAGAGAAGATAGAAATATCTGAAAATACATCAAACATTCTAAATAAACGGAATCTTACAAAAGAAGAGATTGCAAATATTATATCAAGCTTAAACTACATTAAAGACAGATTCAATTATTTAAAACTTAAATATGAAAAATTATGGCTAAGAGCAGCAAAGCGACCTTGCCTAGATTTTAATTTAAAGTTATTCGATTTTGTTATCAACTGTTATCATGAAAAAATAAATCAATTAAATCAGGGTATTTTTTTTGAAGATCCATATATAAAATCTGAATGGATATGGGTTAATGAAAAATTGTGTCCGCTACAGCCACGATTTTTCCGAAAAGTCTTTCTAATAAACAATTCAGTTAAAAAAGCAGTGCTGCAAGGGATTGCTTGTAATCATATGAAAATTTTTTTAAATTCTAAGTTTGTTGGAGAAGTGTTTAGTCGGTTCTCTTTATCAATTCTCCCAATTCATAATCGAATTAAAGTTTTTGATATAACGGAGTATCTTAAAGTTGGAACGAATATTATAACTGTCGAAGCTTATAACTATGAAGGCTTTAAAGGCGCAATAAATATTTTTGGACAAATTCTTTTAAACGATAATACAATTCAAGAAATATATAGTAATCAAACTTGGTTATGTTCTAAAACTGGTAGATTAAATGATTTTGATTGGAAAATGTTAGATTACGATGATTCGGATTGGAATAAGGCAAAATCATATGGTAGACCCCCTAACCTAAATGGTGATATTTTTACACCAGATCTTTTAGATGGCCAAATTTCCTTAACTCAAGACTATTTTGGACTTCAAAGTTTCTTTTTCAACTCTTTAAAAATATTAACTGGCTATTTTTATGGAAGGATAAAAAGAATATTGGGATTCATTTTGGTAAAATTAATAAAATCGATAATTAAATTAATTATTAGAAGATTGAAACCTTTTGACTAGGTGTTTATTATGGATAATATCAGAGAGATTTTAAATAAATTATTGGAGAAAAAATGCTCCGTAGAAGAAGCAGAGAAATTTCTAAAAGCTAATCTTATTGAAGAAGTTGGAGATTTGGCTAAACTTGATATATTTAGAAAAGTACGTACTGGAGTAGTTGAAGTAATATATGCTGAAAATAAAACCCCTCAAATGGTTTCAGAGATAGCCAACAGTTTTTTAAAAACTAATAGATTTACCGTAATCTCAAGGTTCAATGAAGAGCAAAACCAATTCTTAAAGAAAGAATTTGAAAATAGTGATAATTATGTTTTAAAAATTAATGAATTAGCAAAAATTATGATTATTAAGGAAAAGGATTTTGAATTTGAGAAAAAAGGAGGAGTTGTGGGGATTATCACCGCTGGAAGTTCAGATATACCCGTTGCAGAAGAAGCAAAAGTAATAGCGGAATCAATGGGGTGTTCTGTAATCACTAGCTATGATTTAGGAATTGCAGGTATCCATCGAATTTTTACTCCTCTCAGTGAAATGATAAAGAATGGAGTTCATGTCATCATTGTATGTGCAGGAATGGAAGGCACTTTACCCGGGGTTGTTGCGGCCCTTGTAGATATACCTGTTATCGGGGTTCCCATATCCAGCGGATATGGATTAGGAGAAAAAGGAATTGGAGCTTTAACAACTATGTTACAATCTTGTTCACCTGGATTATTAGTAGTAAATATTGATAATGGTTTTGGAGCAGGCGCTTCTGCTGCGTTAATAGCAAATAGAACTAGTTGAATGTTATCATTAATAGGCAGAAGTGATTTCTTTATGAAATTTTGCTAAAGCTTTTAATTATACAGCAATGTGAACTTAGTATCAAGAAAAACTATAAATATTTCAAAAACGAAATCTTCCTTAAATTAAAATTCTAAATTAAAATTTATATAAAGAAAGGTTGAAAAAAATGACTCCTACTCCAGCTTCATTAGAAGCTTTGTCAAAAATGCGGGTTTTAAATCCCGATCATGGATGGTATATTATCCCTCTACTTGCGATTGTATTATATATCTACGGAGTTGAAATTAAAAAAGCAAGAGAAACAAAAAATTGGAGTACGGTATTTGCTGGGTTAACAATATTAGGTCTTGATTTGATAAATGAAATTTGGAATTCTTTAGTGTTTACCTTTACAAACTATTCTGCATTTTGGACTACTCCAGGAGCAAGCGCTTATATCATATTAATTGGATGGAATATAGAGATAGCGTTTATGTTTAGTATTGCAGGAATTATCTTTGCAAAGTTTTTACCGGAAGATAAAGATAAAAAAATGTTTGGAATTCCAAATCGTTGGGCAATGGCGATTGGTTTTTCATTATTTTGCTTGATCGTAGAGGTTTTTCTCAACTTGGGTAATTACCTTATCTGGGAATACCCATGGTGGCATTGGACTTACGGAATATCTTTGGTACCAATTTTCTTTTTAGGTTACTTTCATTTCTTCGTTGGCGCGTTCTATGTATATGATAAACGTGAATTAAAGGATAAGATCAAAATCGTAGGGATAATTTATGCTATTGGAATAATTGTTTTATTTATTTTTCTACCACTTGGTTTAATCTAAATTCCATTAAGATTTGAACTAATTCTAAAATTTTATCTATTATCTTTTTTTTTAAGTAATTTTCCTTTTAAGTAAACTGGTAACCACATTCTGTGCAAAAATTCGCATTAAGAACTTCAACTTTTGTTCCACATCCTGGACAATAATTAAATTCAGCTGATGTTATAGGGGCCACAGTTTTAGGGGGTAATATTGGTTTTTCTGCTTCGGGCCTCTTTTCTGGGACTTTGACTTTTTCTGGGATTTTAATTAGTTCTTCTTTAGAATAATGATGGGTCACACCTACACTAATAAAACTTAATCCTGCTGCAATAAATCCTCCAATAATTCCAAAACCAACATTGTGTATCATAACGGGGTTGACGCCCATAAATCGAAATCTCCAAAATGATAATATTTCACCTGGAAGATAAGGTCCTAAAAATGCTTCGGTTGGAAAGAACAAAGGGACCAATATTAGCCATAAGGTTTCGCCGACAATGATGAGTACAGCAGTAAATATTGAGATATCTCTCACATTTCTGAATTCTTTTCGTCCTAATCGAAGCTTAATTGCATATACTATAAGGACTATTCCACATGTTCCGATAAGAATTGTAGTAATATATGAAGGGTGTATAATCTCCCCCATAAATCCGCTGATATGAACAGATCCGGCATCAAAAATATACAAACCCCATAACCAAAGATAATCATTTGTTCCACTGTAGCTCATATAAGTTGCTGGAGTAAGAAGAGATACCACCACTAAAATTCCTGCTATTAACGGAATAATAAATATATTTCTTGGTTCTTTCATAATTCATCAAATGAAATTTTTTTGGATATTTTTTAAGAGTATAACCATTTTATTAAATTTATGTACCCTTTTGTAGTATTTGTTATTATTATAATATTTATAAAGTATTCTCTTCTTTGATGAAAGATTTTCATATATTAAGCTTTGTATAAACGAATATTTGAATAAATTTTCTTAAAGCCTAGCTATAATTTTATTAAAAAGTAGACCGTACTTTCTTAAGAACCATTTCTTTATATCCCATTTTTTATGTAAAAACATAGTTCTGAAACATTTTCAGATATAAAACACATATTTTCGAAGAATAGGAATATATAAATATGTAGATCAATATAGATCATATTGATACTAATTCTATTTTAAATCTACATAAAAAAATCGTGTACTAAGTAGTTGAGACCTATGGTCGCAACCGTTGAGGATTTTGAAAGATCAAAAGAATTTTTTGAGAGTGGCGATATACTCAATACAATAGAAAGTTATGAAAAAGCGATAAATCAAATCGAACGCACAAAAGCAATTAAGAAAGAAGAGTTAATTAACTTTCTTAATAAAATATTAAAACATTGTCAAGAAAATAATCTTAAAAACGAAGAAGCAATGGTTCTTAGAGCTTTAGGAAGAACATATACTAAATTTAAACAATATCCATTGGGTTTAAAATATTCTTATCAATCTCTAAAGATTCAAAAGAAATTAGGTAAAAAGCTGGATATAGCGGAGAGTTTAGTCTTTTTAGCTGAGGATCTTGAGGTTTCAAGTAATTATGATGAATGTGTAAAAACATTTAGTGAAGCTGCAGATATCTATCGCGAATTAGGGAAACTGAGAAAAGTAAAAGAAGTAAAAAAAGAAATTTCTCGATTAAAAGAATTCTTAAAAGAAATGACAGAGGATGAGTACCTAATGCATAAATTTAACATTGACAAATTCTAAATTAAAAGAAGATATCGAAGATATACCTAAAAACTTTCCTTTTTTTTAATATTTTTTTTTAAAACCTTCTAATGAACTATATTTTATAATTTTCATATAGATTTTTTAGTTTACTTTGAGCAGAAATAAGAATTTCTTTGAC
>JBATUM010000022.1:0-2559 GCA_049671145.1 Promethearchaeia archaeon | reverse complement strand
ATACTTCTCCTTCATCATCATCTTCTTCAATCAGTTTTGGAATGGAAATAATTTTCTCAAAATCATCAATATATAAGATTGTTCCCAATTTTGAATTCTCAATAAGTAGCTTTAACATAATAAATGCAATTTTGCTTTTTCTGAGATCATATATGAGATTAAGTCTTGATAGTTCCTTTGTATTCATTAGTTCACCCAATAACCACCTTTCCGCTTCAATTTTTTTGTAAGGATCTAATTGATGAGTTGTTATGCCAGTAATTACATCTATTAAGGATAATTTTTCACGTTCTCGAAATTTATTTAACAATTTTTCAAAAGCGTTATTTTTGACTTTTTCAATATTAGCGACATGAAAAAAGCCATATCTTCTCTCTAAAGCACCCCAATCATTACAAAGTTGATTAATTATGTTTCTTAATGGTTCCAACCCAATCGTTTCAATAAACTCCGAATATGTGTTATAGAAAAACTTTTTATAAACTTTTTCAAGCGAAAGATAGATTGTATTAAAATAGTATAGTCTATTTTTCAATGCCCAATATAGATGTGTTTTTCCAATTCCCACTTTTCCAATAATTGGGAGTATAAAATTCTTATTATTCTCTATAATTCTTACTATTGACTCTAATAAATCTATTCTTGATTCTACTAATCCTGAGTCTTCCTTAATCTCACCGGTGCTCACAAATTTTTCAAAAGGATTGATTCCCGTTTTTAAAAAATTGAGTAAAACTTCTTTTTGATTTTCAAATAATAACATACTTGCTGCCCTTTAAATTTTCAATTCTTCAATGCCCAGAATGATAATATATTTTACAACTTTGTCATCAACGTTAGTAAGTGGTTCATAGCTTATATTTAAATCATCATTTTCATCTCTTCCAATAATTAGACAATCATAAAATACAGGATCGCCTCTATGATTGATAACGACTCTATCAGCAAGTAAGACTCCATTCATTATAAGAGAAATAGGGTTTTTAAGGATTTCTCCTTTAAAAAATTCCAAATGGTTAATTCCTAGCTCATAATCATCTAAAAAGAGTCCGGCTGTATGGAGAAGATTTAATGTGAAAGGAAACGCATCTGAGAATTGTCCTTCAGAATAGAGTTGCATTATATCATCGGGGACTAACACAGAATATTCAATTCTCGATAAATTTTCATTCCAATGAAAATCTAAGACTTTGCAAAATGCAGATTTTTTTTTATAACTCGTTTCAAAACCCACCTTTAACCCTTTCGATATAAATATTCCTTCTGAATATGAGATTTTCATATTATCTGAGAAGATAATCGAATTAGGGTCATCATTACATTTAGTAATAATTGAACCGTTAAAATCTCCTTCGATTTTAATTCTTTTCAAAGAATCATAAAGAATATAACTACTTACACTATTCATAATGGTTTTATTATCAGTGTTTCTAAGAGGGGATCATTTAATTTTCATTGTTTATGCATTAATATTATATATCAAAGTAGTCATTAATTAATATTAGGTTTAATAAGAATTAAATTTTCTATTATATGGCGACTTTTAGTATTTCTCAGGATTTATCTCAGCTAAATAAAGCTGAATTATTGGAACGATCAGAAGAATTTATTTTTTCAACAGGATTAAATGATGGAGCTTCCAAATTATGTAGAGCAAATATGAAATACGGGCTTACTCAATTCCATCTCATTCAGCAAAAATATGGATTGGAACCTAAAGCAACATTTATTTCATCTCCCGATGAAACAATTTCACGAAACAATTTCAGATGGAATTCTGGATTAGGATATGGGGGTAGATTAAATTGGGGTTCTGAAAATGAAAAACTTGTCTTTCTGAATGCCAAACCAAATTGTTGCGGAATTTTATGTGGAGGATTAAATGAGTTACCAGATCCATATGATCTTATTAAAAATATTGATGAAATTAAATCAACTGAATTATATCATGAAAAAATTTTGATTAATTGGGATTATGGGATATCAAATCATTTTATTAATTGTTTTGAGACAAAAAATCTATCTGATATAAATTTACCCCCCTATACGTTTTTTATCCATGGTTCTGCCCCCGAATTTCGAGATGATAAGTATGGAATGGGATTATATGTTGACAAATCTAAAACATTAAAAGAACGTGCAATAGAGGAAAGTACAATTTTTGGCAAACAATATATTTTACTTGATGCTGATGCTGATGATTATTTAAAATTTAATGAAAAAGCTTTAAAATTTTCAAATTTTAAAAGAGAAATTATTGCTAATCATTTATTTAATAGCAACTATCAAGTAATTTGTAATCAACCCCATCAATTTCTTAAAGATTACAATAATATGTATTTAGGCAGTAATTGTACTGATATTAACTGTAATTATATCAATTCCAATATATTTCCTACTGCTCTTAGGGCAGATATGGCATGTTATTTATTTACAGGTAAGAAAAACTTTTCAGAAATAACTTTAAAAAATAATAATTTTTTAAAACGAGCAGAAAAGTTGGATCTTTTAGAGCTACTAAGAAACTCACATATTCTAGCTCATGGTGGAGGTTATAGT
>JBATUM010000021.1:0-2037 GCA_049671145.1 Promethearchaeia archaeon | reverse complement strand
CATTAGACCACTTCTTAGCAATTTCTTCTAACTTATTTGTATTATTGGTTTGAGTTGCTATATATGCTGGGCAATCTGTACAATTTAGACCGCAATATGCTATTATTTTACTCATAATTCTTATTTTTTATATTAAATGTACTATATAGAGCTAACCTCCTTTCTTTATAAATCTAACTTTAAATCAAATGCTTATATGCACGAAATACAACCCAAATTACATTTTTATAACTCTAAAAGTTAAAGGGAAAAAAAAACTTATTAATTATTTCAAATTACTTGTCCTCACTATTATTGATGACCGTGAACCATCTTCATACTAAGCGATAATTTTGAAATAATTTTTCCTGTTTTCAGGTAATGGTCGATCATTTTGATAACTGTATTAAACTTTTTATTTTCAACATGCCTGCTGTCAATTTCTTTATTTCCTTTTTCAGATAAAGCTGTTGAAATATATTTCCAAGAAATTGTTGTTGTTCCGTCCCTGTTTTGAGTTAGGCTGATCTTACAATGAGTTAGCAAATCTTGCTGAAATCTCACAAATTCAATAGAGTTGTTTAGCTTGAACCCTGTGAATGTCCATAGCCCTTCACCCGTATGATTGGACTTTTCGGTTTGAAATACACACTTATCTTCTGCATAACCAGATTCTGTATAGATTAACTTACAATCCCATCCAGGAATCCAATCTGCTTCTCTTGCGGGACATAAGAGTGGAAAAATTTTCTCTGGTGTTGTATCAAGAGTCCCAGAAAATTCTTGGATTTTTCTTTTATATTTCGGTTCATGTTGCAAGTAATCTTGCATTATTCTTTCTGATTTTAAAGTATCCATTTTAATTAACTCCCATGTTTTTGAATATTTTAAGAATTATTTCTTCAAATAGTAAAACTTGTGTTTAGTATCTAAACACAATATATATAAGTTAATTCTAATATAAAAACTTTTTTTTGCATTAAATCGAGATTTAAAACAAAAAATATTTATGATGTGTTTAGTTACTAAAATCAATATGGTCCAAGATAAGGAACTTGTAGGGAAGATTCTTGAAAGTCTAAATAAAGTTGCATTTTTGGATAGGAGAAGAGTTATTATATATGATGATCTCAAACTCTATCCTTCAGAAATTCATCTATTATTATTCTTACATTATGTCCAAGATAAAAATATAACAAATATTGCTCATAAGATGGGTTTAACAAAGGGAGCCATCTCTCAGACTCTCTCTCGACTTTATAATAAAGGAATAATTAAAAAAGAGATTGATTCACATAAAAAAAATGAATTGCACGCTCATTTTACAACTAAAGGTAAGAAGCTAGCGAAACATATAATTGAATTGAAAAATTCAATTGAGTCTAAATACTTAACATATCTAAAAACGCTTTCAGAAAGAGATAAAAATGTAATATCGGATTTCCTTGATAAGATGGTTTCAATATTGCACAATAAACATCAATTAAGTTGAATCTATTAAGTTGAATCCTGTCTTCAATACAAAATTAATTGTTTTTATATCAATACTTCTAAAGGAAGAGAGTAAAAACACTTTAAATAATAATAGAAAGATAATAAATTATTTCACATAATTTCCAAATTGAGGAAATTCCCTCAATTGTGGAGAATTAAAGACAGGCCCTTCTTTACATACAGTAACATCATTATTTTCACCAATACAACAAGAACCGCATAAACCAACCCCACATTTCATTTTCCTTTCCAAACTAGCCTGTATCTCTATTTTATGAGTATCAGCAATTTCTAAGACACGTTTCATCATAACTTCCGGTCCACATGTTATGATAAGATCTATTTTTTCTTTCTTTATAATATCTTCAATAGTATCAGTTACTAAACATTTTTTTCCAACAGATCCATCCTCAGTAGCACACATCGTATTTGGAATTAGATCAATTAATCTTTCAGAAAATATTAACGATGCTTCATCTTTCGCGCCAATAGAAACAAAAATATTTTTCTTATTCTTCTTAAGTGGTTCGATTAAAGATGTTAAAGCAGCTATACCCATTCCTC
>JBATUM010000020.1:0-4610 GCA_049671145.1 Promethearchaeia archaeon | reverse complement strand
CTGTTAAAGCGATACCTCAGTCGTTTAGAGAAGGGAGTTTAGCTTTAGGATCAAGTAAATGGCAGGGTATTAGTAAAATTGTACTTCCCGCTGCTATTCCTGGAATTGTTACAGGAGCAATTTTAGGAATGGGGCGTAGTGCAGGGGAAACAGCCCCAATAATGTTTACTGCAGTCAGATCTTCAGCAAGGTGGATTTCATTTTCTCTTTTTGAGCCTGTTATGGCCCTCACTTATCATTTATATCGATTAAATACAGAGGTTTTGGACGCTGTAGACAAAGCTGCTGGCACAGCTCTAACTTTATTATTATTGGTATTATTATTATATGGTTTTGCGTTTATCATAAGATCTAGATATGAAAAAAGAAAACAATGGTGATGTTTTTGGTATTGAAATTTAAAAATAAAAACAAGGAAAAAGTTGAAAATAAGCACAATTTAAATGAATATAACGATGAATTTGTAATAGAGACTAAGGAATTAAATCTTTGGTATGAGGATACCCAAGCTTTAAAAAATATTACTATGAAATTTCGAAAAAATAAAGTAACTGCTATTATTGGACCATCTGGATGTGGTAAAAGCACATTATTAAGATGCTTTAATCGAATGAATGATGTAATTGAAGGTTGTAGAATTGAAGGTGAAGTCTTATTTAAGGGAAAGAATTTATATCACAGCAATGCAGACATAAGATTAAATAGAAAAAAGATTGGAATGATTTTTCAGAAACCGAATCCTTTTCCAATGTCAATTTATGATAATATCATATATGGTCCAAAAATACATAAAATTGAAGATAATAAAACATTAGAAGAAATAACTGAGAAGTATCTTAAAAGAGCAGTTTTATGGGATGAAGTAAAAGATAGATTAAAAGATTCTGCAATTGGTTTATCTGGAGGTCAACAACAAAGATTATGTATTGCACGAGCCCTTGCAGTAGAACCAGAAGTCTTATTAATGGATGAGCCTACTGCTTCGCTTGACCCAATCGCTACTCAGAAAATTGAAGATTTAATCTTTGAATTAAAAAAAGAGTGGACTGTTATAATAGTGACCCACAATATGCAACAGGCAGCGCGTATCTCAGATTATACAGGTTTTATGTATCTTGGAGAGTTAATTGAGTATGGAGATACTACCCAGATATTCGAAAATCCTCACGAAAAGTTAACAGAAAATTATATAACAGGTAGATTTGGATAGGTGTAATATATGGCAACAAAAATGAGAAACCAAATATTTGAGTTGAAAAAAGAGGTTGTTGATATGGGTCATTTAGCCTTAGAAATGTTAGACAATTCTATGAAAGCATTAATTAATCAAGATGTAGAATTAGCAAAAAAAACGGAAAAGAAAAAACACAGAATCCGAGAATTAGATGCTGACATTGAGGCAAAAGCCTTAAAAATTATTGCCTTATATCAACCAATGGCCATTGATCTGAGGAGATTAGCTACTATTTTAAAAATGATTACCTATTTAGCCAGGTTAGGTAGATATGGAAAGGATATCGCTTCAGCCGTAGAAGAATTATCTGTAAAACCTTATCCTGCGCCTTATGTTAATTTGCAGCATATGTGGGAACATGTTAAGACTATGATTATTGATGCCCTGAAAGCTTTTGAAGAATCTAATATTAAATATATTGAACATTTTACCAGTAGAGACGATGAAATAGATGAAATGAGATGGAGTATTTTTAGAGAATGTATAACCTATATGATGGAAGACCCTAAAACTATTACACCATGTGCTTTTTTAATGATGATAGCTCGTTATTTAGAAAGGTGCGGAGATCATGCATGCAAAATCGCAGAGAAAGTACATTATATGGTCACCGGAAATCATATCGAAATTTCATAGGAAAAATTAGCATATTTTTTTATTAAACTTAAAAGCAAATTTTATAAATAATAATTTAATGATAAAATTAACCAATATTTACATAATCTAGGAAGATTTTTATGGATTCATATAATAACTTGCCCAATGCTGAAATTAAACCTGTGGGACAAATAACAAGAAAGTTTTTAGAGTTAGGAATTACAACTTTCAAGGAAGCTTGTGATTATGTACATAATATTGAATATGGGTATAACACGAATTATGATGACAAATTAATATTTTTTAAAGAGAATATGGGTACATGTACATCTAAACATGCAGTTATTGCTGGACTTGCAGAAGAATTAAATATACCTCTCTATAAACACGTTGGTGTGTATAAATTTACTGAAAAAATCTCAACTGGGGCAAACATTATTTTAGAAAAATATGATATCCCATATGTGCCTATGGTACATTGCTTTTTAGTATATAAAGAGTATCGATTTGATCTAACAGAAGGGAATTGTAACGGAAAAAATACTTCTATCGAGAATATTATCCATGAACAAAAAGTAGAACCTTTTATTAGTAGAAAGGATGAATATTTACTTTTTAAAAATGTCTTAAAGGAAAAAATTCTACCATCGAAAGAAATGGAAGGAAAAAGTGAAAGATCTCTACTAAAAGCGAGAGAGGAATCTATTATTCTTTTGAAAGAAAATACAAAAAAGCAAAAATTAGAAAAATCCCAATAATGCTACTATTTTTTTCTTGTTATTTATCTCATCAAAACTATATTTTGATTTAATTAGATTTAATAATAAGTTTTAATATCATAAATATACAAATTAAGATATATTTTAATTTAGTATAGGAATTTTTACGATTTTATTATAAAATTTTACTGAATTTATCTGAACTTTTAATAACCTTAAAATTTAAAGTGTGTTAAGCAAATGGAAAAAACTGAAAGGAATAAGTTTAAACTCTGTATATTTGGTGATGGAGGAGTGGGAAAAACTTCTCTAACACATCGATATCTTAATAGGGTATTTAATGAAGATCTTAAAATGACTATTGGCACAGATCTTAGCGTAAAAGATTTAGAAGTCGATGGCCATAAAGTTAGACTTCATATTTGGGATTTTGCAGGAGAAGAACGATATAAAATACTTTTTCCAAGTTTTGTAAAGGGTGCTCAAGGAGGAATATTCATGTTTGATCTTAGCAGGTATGTGAGCTTAAAAAATATTGACAGTTGGCTCTCGATCTTCATTGAAGAAATGAAAGCCACCAACATTCATATTCCAATAATAGTAGTCGGAGGCAAATTAGATCTAGAAGAAAAACGGTCCGTTCCAACAGAAGAAGGAATAGAAATAGCAAGATCAAGTAATTTACAAGGTTATTTTGAATGCTCAGCTAAAACAGGGGATAATATAGATAATATTTTTGAAAATATTGCTAGATTAATGCTTATGGAAGAAGGCATAATAGAAAAGGATGAAATCATAGGCTAATCCTTCAAAATCTTCTTCTTTTTAAAAAATTTTAAACTCTGTGGATTATAACAGAATATCGAACCGAACTCGAGTAAAAGAAATAATGATTAGGATCTTAGCTGTTACAATGTTGGATTATAAAATCGGTGGTAGAGACCAATTCTATGTGCAAGTGAGCGAGGACAAGGAAAAGGCTGTTATGATTTATCGTGTATATACTGATGGAAGAGTAATTGCTTTACGAAAACAACTTTATCCCTTAACTTCAGTAACTTCAGCAGTAGAAAAATTCAACGCCGGATATTACGTCAAGGAACCTGTAGAAGTCGAAGATATAAATGACCTCCCAAAATATTTAGGTAAATTTGAGATTATAGGTCCGGGATACTGTTGCTACAACCCAGATTTATAATTTTGTATTTGAAAAAAACGTGGGGAATCAATAGCTTTAATTTTATATTCCAGAGGTATGAAAACTCCTATTTCATTTTAAAATATAATAATCTATAAATTAAAATTATAAAATCCAGTATCCATTTATTTTGATTGAATAAAATTCATTAAGAAATTATTTTTATTAAAAATATTACAAGAGATTAGAACTAAGCTCAGAAATGGCAAAAAAATCAGCTACTTTTTTAGAACCACAATTATCAGAGTTTTCACCAGGAAAAGATCCTTTTGAAAAATCACGTAGAAAAGGAGTACGTAGGTGGATATTATCTCATATTTTTTATGGAAGTAATAAAGTATTTATTTTAATAATATTATTCACAACGATTTTGGCGTCTATATTAGCATCGATTATTTCAGTAATAATTGGTTTAGCTGTTGAAGAATTTTTAAATGCTAACCTAAGTAGCCTTATTGTATTTACAATAATAATTTTGACTTTAGGACTTATTACTCCCATTTTTCGATTAATTAATTTTATGCAAAGAGAATTACTAGCTCAGAGATTAGAAAGGGATACCAGAAAGGAATTTTACACTAATTTATTAGGGAAAAGTCAATCTTTTCATGATAAACAAAAAATTGGAGATTTAATGGCACGGGTTACTGATGATGTCCGAATGTTAAATTTTTTAATGAGTCCTGCGATTTCATTAATTTTAGAATCTTTTACATCTTTATTTATCCCTTTATTCTTTATTATTTTCCTTTATCCTCTAGAATTAGTATTAGAACCAATAATTTTTACATGTTTGTTCTTGATAACTTTAAGATCATATAACCGTAAGTTATCACCTGTTACCGGTAAATTAAGGATGAAT
>JBATUM010000019.1:0-6914 GCA_049671145.1 Promethearchaeia archaeon | reverse complement strand
TCTTTTTACCTTAAATAATTCCTCTATGTCCTGTAGCAACAATATCTATATTTATTTGTTCAAGTTTTTCAATAGATTTTTCGAAATCAAGTAAATCTGAATCAATTCCAGCATAAAATACAAAATTAGTCAAATCTATATCCGCTAGAGAAGCGATTTTTGAATTCAATTCATAAAAGGAGCAATGTCCTGCCGTATGCCCTGGAGTGTGAATAATTTTTAACGTTAGATGATCTCCTATCTTAATTATGTCATTATCTTCAAAAGTTTTTTCAATTTTAGTATTTTTTAATTTAAGGCCTTCTTCTAAACCAGCAAACGTCTCAGCAGCAGAAGTGTTCGAAATACCATAATAATCATTGAATTTATCAACGTTTTCAATCAAGTATTTATCATTAAAATGAATTAAAAAGTTTGCATTGGGGAATATTCTATTTCCAGAAGTATGATCTTCATGCCAATGTGATAATAGGACATTATTTATCTGGAACTTTCTTTTTAATTTTCTTAATAATCTAGTTGAGATACCTGTATCAATAAGATAATCTTCAATAAGTAGAGAGTGTGAATAAGGATATTTACCATTTCTTGCTCCTTCAATGAAATAAATTTCTGGAAACTCATCTGAAATTGAGTGAATAAAATCGTCCATGATAAGTTTAATTTAAGATAAATTTATAAAGAAAAACATAGTAAAAATCTTAAATATTTCCTTGTGGTTTAATAAATCTTTATATAAACCTGAAAAAAATATTGCTCTTTTTATTCTTTTTTAAATAAACTAGTGTTGGATTGATTATAATTAATTTTACCAAATTAAAAATGCATTATAATTGCCCAAACTGTTCTGGCATGAAAAAACCCAAAATTATAAAATATTTTCCACCAATTGTCGTAAAGTGTCTGGATTGTGAGTACGAAAATTTAGAGGAAAAATTCGTACAAAAAGATAAAACTCACCAGATGATTATGCATTAAATAAGGAGGGTTTTTTGTAATTATTTTTTTTTTTATATTTTAAAAAACAGGTTTTAATATAAATTAAGTAATAATTAGCTAATCACTAAATTACTTTTTATCATTTATAAAGAACATTTTTCTTTTTGAGTGGATGGTTTTAAAATGATTTTTGTATTTTTCAATTTCATCGTAAATTTCTTCTAATTCTTTATTTTCCAACATTTTATTAAAAATATTTAGTGTAGACAAGTATAGTTTAGGTACAAATGTATCAATCTGAGAAAGTTGATAAGCTAAATCTAATATCGATGAGAAACCTATTTTTAAATTAATTTCTCTATTTTTAATTTTCTGAATAATCTCCTCTTCAAGTCTTCTTCTTGAAATATTACTCCAAATTAATTCATACACAAAATAATTTACAGCTTGCACACCTTCTGTTAAAAGTGCCGTGCCTGTAGCAATTGCTATACTACGTGTTAAAGCATATGCGGTTAAAGTTCCTAAGACTAAAGTGATTCCCCTATAGATCAAACTTTTGATTAAAGTAGTTTTCCATTCAATTTTTTGAGCTTCCATAGAGCTATACTTTTTAACCATTTAAAAGCAAAAATTAACTATAGTATCAATATTCCTTTTGATATTTAAATATATATAAAAAAAGTCTTATTTTAAATACTTTAATAACTTTTTGCGATATATATTTTATAAATTTATATAGCTCTCCCTGGCTTATTCATTTTTTCAACGCATAAAAGCAGCGTTTAGGAGAATAAACCTTCTTTTCTTCTCTTAATTCCTTAATAATTTTTGAGACTTCTTTAGATTCTATTCCTAATTCTTTTGCAATATCCCCAGGTCTTAATGGTTTATCAAAGTTTTTGAAAACTTCTATTACCTTTTCTTTATCTGCCATAATAAATCACAAATGCAAGGAATGAAGTAATGCATTTAAAATATTATGAATAAAGGTGATATAAATAAAATTGAAAAAATCATATCTGAAATTCGCACAACATATCTATAAATAGAGATACCCCATTAATAACTCTTAGCGATATAAACAGTACAGGATGCTGGTTTACCACATATTAAACATGTTGCAAATTCGTGCTTTTCCTCATCGACTCTTTTACCTCTAACAAATCCTCCTATTTCTTTTTCAACCAGTTCCGCACACTGATAAGCATCCATATCGATTGAACAAAATCCACAACACACGATTTTTCCGTTATTAATCGCTTCTATGGCTGCATCTTTTTCATATACGCATTCAACTTGAGATTCAAAATCAATTAGTGACTTCTCTTTTATTTCTTTCGTATAATTTGCAGCAATTTTGTCAACCTGAGATTCTACTTCTGCCTCTTTAATGGTAAATTTTTTATCATCATGTCGTTTAACGAGTATGATTTGTCCTTTTTCAATATCTTTAGGTCCAATTTCAATTCTGATAGGAACACCCTTCAATTCCCAAAAATAGAACTTATTACCAACAGATTCATCAGAATCATCAATTTTCACATTGAATTTATCTTTCAGTTGATTATATATTTCCTTAGCTTTCTTTATTACGATTTCTTCTTTACCTTTATAGATAATTGGAATAATAATTATTTGAATTGGTGCTAAATCAAAAGGCAAAATTAAACCTCTATCATCTCCGAGATAAGCAATCATTGCTCCATATATTCTGCTTATCGCTGGGCCATAACATGTTTGATATCCATATTTTTCTTCGCCATCTCTATCAATAAACTTTACATTAAAAGGTTTAGAGAAATTTTGACCAAGTAAATGTGTTGATGGCAACTGTAATACCTTTCCAGAGCCCATTAAAGCGTCTGCAGCATAAGTAGAAATAGCTCCGGGGAATTTATCCCATTGTGGTCTTTCGAAAAAGATTATAGGGATTCCAAACTCATCTTGTAGCATTTGATATGTTACTTCCATATCTTCTTTTACCTGTTCTAAGGCTCCTTCCATTGTTGAGAATACGTCATGACCTTCTATCCAATGAAATTCTCGTGCTCTAAAGAATGGTCTCGTCATTTTTCCTTCATAGCGCCATATTTGACATGAAAGATATCTTTTATAAGGTAAATCCTTATAACTTCTAATCCATAATGAATACATTTTATATAATGCAGTCTCACTTGTAGGCCGTAAGGCTAATCGTTCAGACAATTTACCTGAACTACCTGCTTCAGTGACCCAAAATACTTCTGGGGCGAACCCTTCTACATGCTCAGCTTCTAATAAAAAATTACTCTCCGGGATTAGTGAGGGCATAATTAATGGAAGGTGTCCGTTTTTTTCCATTAACTCTTCATATTTAGCATACATTATTTTTATTGTTATGGTAGCCCATTCTCTATAAACGACAAAACCCTTAATATTATATCGAATATCAGCTAATTCTGCCTTGTTGATTAATTCAGTATACCAAGCAGAAAAATCCTCTTCCTTAGAGACAATAATTCCCGTTAAAGGAATCTCTTTTTTCTTTTTTGCCATATTCTATTTTAAAAATACTTGAAATGTTAAATATTTTATGAGTAAAAACTAAAAATCTAAAATATGGTACTAGATAAGAAGGAGTCTTTTTAATTTTAATTAACCATTATCCAACAAAAGTTTTGCATCTGTTAGAATAAACCCAGAACATATAAGAACCTTAATTTTTTTTGACTCTAAAAAATTTTTAATTTCTCTCCCAACTTTATCAGCTGTTGCCTCATCTATTCCATGAGAATATTCGACAACTGATTTTACTGTCTCTAACAAATATTTATCACTTTCACGGGGAGTAGTGATGGAGATCGACTTTGCCCCAGCAATTTGACCAATTTTTTTTAGCTCTTGTTCTAAAGGACCAATTGCAAAAAATTCTCGATTTTTGCTTTCAATTTTTTCTGCCAATATTTTTTCTAAATTGTCTCTTGTCTGCTTATCATAAAAAGCTGTTAATTCTTGAGAACAGATTTGTTTGTATTTTCCTGAAATTAATTCATCCTTTTCTTGTATAAATTTTATTAGGTTATCATAATACATTTCATCGAGCTTCTGGAATGTCTCTACATTCTTTACAAAATCAGTTAAATAATCAAGCAAGTCAAAATAGAATTTCAATTCAGACTTAATTTGTAATTTATCATTAATCTCTTTTATTTCAGGATAATATTTCTTCAATATTTCATTAATCTGCTTGTTACACGCGGCGCATAATTTAGCGATCATATCTACACTGCTAATTGACCTTTTATTTACCTGTTCTAATATCTCAATATCTAATTTTGATAAACTCTCAAATATTTCAGTAATTTTTGCTCTATATTTTTTTTCAATATAAGACATACCTAAGAAGAAAATAGAGTAGACATTTAAATCATTATATTTTTGAAAAAATTATTAAAAATTCAATGAAAATAAAGGTATTTGGATTTTCCCAGAAAGTTGAAATTTCCCACCTACTAACTATTTTCTCTTTTCTATGAACCAACCATTGTGATTACCGTCATAACGGTGCCGCTTAATATGGGTACAGTAAAATTATCGTCAACGCCTATAGGTAAAAATTCAGTAATTGTAGCGGTAATTCCTCCACATAAAAGCAAAATTAAAGGATAATTGAAGGAGGCAAACATTATATAACCACAGATTAAAACACATCCAAAAAAAGATAACGATCCCTCAACAGTTTTATGGAAAAGCTTATGCTTACCAAAAGCAAGTCCGAAAACCTTACCAAACATGTCACAGAATGTTAAGTAAACTATAGCAATAACAGCAATAGTCATATCAAAAAAAAGAACGGTAATAAAAAACCCTATTAAAAATATAGTCATTGTTGAAAATTTTTTTTTCTCATCTTTCCTAAAAATCTTTTTTATTCTCTCTGTGAAGAGTACATTAGCCTGTCGATGAAGGAATCTTATGAGATCTAAAGCTATAAAGCATAATCCTACAATCCCTATAACTATAAGGGCCATTTCTTTTGAATAATAGATATAAAAAACAAGAAATAACAAGGCAACTGGTCTTATTGCGACCCGCCACCAATGGGATTTGAAAGTTTCATCTTCAATTCTCAATTTTTTATCCTTTATAATATGATAAATGCAAAATGAAAAAATATAAGCAAGGATTATCCAAAAGAACAGATTATATTCAATATCTGGATAAAATACAAAGACAGTATACCCAACGAGAGGGAGAATTATTGCTCCTAATATCTTTCCCGTTCTAGAAACATATACAAAAATCGCAATAATTAATGCCATATAGAAAAAAAAGAAAAACATCTCAAGGCCAACTAGTAGATATTTTACCATGTACATAATTAAAAGTCCAGTCGCACAAGCTAGCCCTCGTCCACCTTTAAAGCGAATATAGAATGGAAATACATGCCCAGCAATTGCTGCCAATCCACTTAAGTGAGCAAAAAAATCATCAGCTCCTAAAAAAAGAGCTAAAAAAATTACCCCAACACCTTTTAATGTGTCAAAAATTGCAGTTGGAATCGCATAGCCTTTTCCTAAAGTGCGAAAAGCATTCATCGTCCCAGCAATCCCAGTGCCCTGCTCTCTAATATCAATCTTTTTAATTGCTCTAACTAAAATATAAGCAGGAAGAATTGAACCAATTAAATATCCAATAACTGGGCTCAGTATATTAATTAATATGTTATAAGGATCCATAAAAAAGTCTTATTTTATTATAAAAAATATTTTGTCATCTTTGTTAATAAATTTTCAGAAATGCAATTTCTTAAGAAATTTCTAAAATAACTAATAAAGGGCAAATTACATTATAAATAAAATATTAAAAAAAAAGAAAAATAAAAAAACGTATCAGTTCAAATTTAATTAATCCTGAAATTGATTAACTAATTATCCTAATTTGCTTTTTATCTGTTTAGATCTGCTTCTTAACGTGACTTCGGTGACTTTAGCAATTTCTGATACTTCTGCTTGAGTTTTACGAAAATTGCTTGCCTTAGCAGCCATATAAATAACACTCGCTGCTAACCCCTTTGGGTCTTTACCTGTACGTAGTAATCCATTTTTAGAAGCCTCTGCCAGCATATTAATTGCCTTCTTTTGGACTTCCATAGGTAGGCCTAAATCATTACCGAATCGAAATACTAGCTGTTCGGCAGTGATGGGTTTATATCGTAGATTTAATTCTGGCAAAACTTCCTTAACAATCATTCCTAAGCTTCTATGGACAGTTCTTCTTGGAGTCATCGAAGAATCGCATACCTCTTCTAATAATCTTGGAAATTCATGTACTCTGATCGCAGCGTATAACGCAGCGGCAATAAAACCATCAATTGATCGCCCCATCGTTAACTTCTTCTTAGCAACAACAGAATAAATCTTCCACGCAGTTTCTTTGATATACTCAGGGATATTCATCTTAGAAGTAAGCATCTTCAATTTTGGCTTTGCTTCCCAGAAATTCCTTTCAATACTGGAAATTAATGAATTCTGAATTTTAGAAAGTCTTGAAAATAAAGTTTTTCCCTTTGCATTGATTAGTCTACCCTTACTATCGATTTTGGTGTTTGGCAACATTGTTCTTGGCCCAAATTCCCTCCACCGCGGTTCAGTCCTTCTCCTCTTGTTGACCTCTTCTACAGTATATGCCCTTCTCTCATTTCCAACTAAATTGCGACTCTGTATCATTCCACAACTTAAACAAACAATGTCTCCATCTTTGGATTCAATACATGGATTATCACAACATTGCTGAGTGCAACTTTCCTCATCTGAACTATCGGTTCTTTCTGAATAGTGCCGAAGTCTATTTTTGTAGCTCATTTTTTTTCACTTATTCTAATTAATTATTTCTAGGTTTATCATTGTAGTGCGGATAATAAAATTTAATCCTTTTAAATTATAAATTATAATATCCCAATGAATTTTTATAATATAAAGCTATCCAATGCA
>JBATUM010000018.1:0-9309 GCA_049671145.1 Promethearchaeia archaeon | reverse complement strand
AATCAGCAATTGCTCCGGAAGGAATTTCAAGCAGAAAAATCATAAACATAAAATATGCTTGTAAAATCATTTGTTCCGAAAATGTAAGACCACCCCAGTCTGTCATATAAGCATAATAAACCGCTCTAACAGTATGAATTCCAATAATGAAACTATATAAATATGCTTTATATATGTTTAGTTTGTATTTCCTCTTATCGTGTTCTGTACTCATAAGTTCTTGTTCAGATTTCATTTTATTATTCTTTTATAAAATTTGAACTACAGAATTTTTATATATCTAATAATATGTGATAATTATTCATACTATTAATAGAACTCTATGTGAAGTAATATTGAAGTAGGAATTGAGAGTGTAGAATTAATAATTTTAAAATAAAAAAAAAGATAAAATAAAGATTTATTTTTGTAAAAGATTTCTAATTTTACATTAATTTCATCGCTAGGTCCATGTCATTGAGAGTTAGCTTTTTCCTGCCAGCATGGCGAGTCATTTCTAAAGCCTTGTTTGTGACTCCTTTAGCTGTTTTTTCCAAATAATCGATCAGGGCATCTACTGCGTCGCGCGCGACCATCTCTGCTCCGTTGTCTTTCATTAACTTTCGAACAGGACTCCAAGCGAAAACTTTTTTAGCCATATTTTTTTTCCTCCACTTTATTATTTCATATAATTTTTCTCAAAGTTCACATTTTTCAACATGAACTTTATTATATTATAATACTTCTTTTAAATATTTAAAAGTTGCGTGAAATTTCCGATAGAATATGTTTCGGTTAATAATTTCACCCGATCGACAAAAGTACGATGTCTGAGAAGAAAAGCCATAGAAATAGTTCTGAGCCATTAGATCAGAGATCTTTTTTAAATTTTAAAAATTTGAGCGCATTAAATTAATGGATTGATTTTTCTGAATATCTGAGTTAAATAGTTTATTTAACTCAACATTTCTGTTGATATAATAATCTTATTCAATTTAACTTAAATCCTAACTAAGAATTATTCTATAAGTATTATACTTTCACAAATTTTTTCGCATCACATAAATTCCCTTTAATTCTTTAAATACGGAAAAGCCTTCCGAAAGAAATAGGGAGTATGGACCATGATAGTTATGAGCATCTGATTTATGATTCTTGACAGGATAACTTTCGATATAATCATATTTCTTGCTTTTATAATATTTGTATGCTTCCTTTAAGAGCAATCTAGCAATACCTTTGTTTCGGTAGGAAGGAGCGATTAAAAAACAGACTACTGTTGCGACTTTTTTTTCGTTATTAGACTCATCTTCAAAAAGAATATATGAATAGTTTTCTTTTGAATTGGCATTACACCATCCGACTGGTTTTCCATCTAAATACGCAAGGAAACCTTTCATCTTTCCAGAAGTAATTAGTGCCTTGGATGAATTTCTATTTTGTTCTTTGGTTCTTTTAGCCCATTTTTTCCTTGAACCCTCGATATGATAAAATTGACAATAACAAGAATCCCAATCAGGGTTATCGACAAATCCAATGTTATCGAAAAAATGTAAAAAATCTTCCGTTAAATCTGAAGTTAGAGGTTTAATTATGATATCCATTATGATCTCACTTTCTTTTAACTATTTAATTTTTATTATATCTATTTATAATTCTTATTATGAGATTTAAGATTATAAAATTAAATAAAATCAGAGAAGAATTACTTTAAAGCCCTAGTATTTACAATAGCATTTAGCAATACTTTAAGATTATCAAACATCTGTTCTCTAAAATCTAGACCAATTTTAAGAAATAGAATGGATACTAACTTTTCCTCTAAATCTTCTTCGATGTGAAACTGTTCCATTAATCGCGGCAAGTTCCGATCGTCATTAACTCTCAATCCAACGATTATAACTCTCTTTTTTCTTATTTTTTTAATGATATTAATTAAAATGTCTTTCCATTGTGGATCAATATCTTCTTTATCCCGTGCATCAAAAATTACAAAAGCACCATCAGTATTTGCAAGATTATAATTATCATAAGGGAAATTATTAATAATTAACCCATTTTTATATGCATATAACTGTTCTTGAGCACTGTCTTTAATTTTTGAATATTCACCTAGTTTGTCTAACTCGGTTATAGTATGGAAACCAGGGCTCCAATTCACATTATCAGTAATAAAGGATAATTCTAGAATAATAAGCTTTTTCAAGGTGGAAATTATGAGACCTGCTAATTCATCTTTAATCATATCTTTTTCTTTTTGTTTTATTCTTAAAATATAATGATAAGCAATCAACTTAAAAGCATCTGAAACGTTGCTACCATCTAGAGCGCTCGTTTCTGTATATGATAACCCCTTTTCTGAAAGAGCATTTGCCAAATCTTGCCCATGTTGAAATGAAACTACTCTTTGATCCTCTAAATCTGTTTTATTACCAGCTATCACCATAGGAATCTCTTCTTCTTTAATATATTCTGTTATTTCATCATACCAATCTTTAACATTATCAAATGATTCGCGATTTGTGATATCATAAACAATAAAAGCTGCCTCAGCTCCAGAATAATACAACTTTCTGAACCTTTTAAAGTATTGCTGAGCTCCTATGTCCCATAATGTTAAATTAATTTCATTTCCTTGAAAAGTAAAAGTATGGGCTAAAATATTTAAACCGATAGTAGGTCTATAATCAAAAGTGAATTTTCGTTCTACAAATCTACGAATAATAGAGGTCTTACCAACTTCATGATCCCCAACAATAACAAATTTAAATGAATATGCTCCTTTTTCTTCAAGATCACTAACTTGAAATATCTGTTGTTTTAGTTTTTCATGTCTGTCCACTTCCTCCTCAAAATTTGGAATGGTTAATTGAAGTAAATCATCTTCCTGAGCGTGTAGGACCTGTGCAGACTTTTCGGCGAGGAAATAAGCATAAGGTGATATTTCGTCAATAGAAGCCATGCTTGTCAGTACTAGGCTTAAAATCCTTTCTTGATCAATTGAAACAAATAATAATCGATATTCGTCAGTGTCAAAACTAGCGGTACCAAATTTTTGAAATGCAAATTCACTTCTTATTCTTTCAAGTACAGGATTAATTAAAGTAGTCAAGACTGAAACAATTTCAAGGTCACTACTAATATCTTTTCTTTTTTCTCCAGCGATAATTAAACCTTCAACGTCAGATATAATAACTGCTTCCAGTTGCTGGAATCTATCTAAAAAATTACTTAATAACTCGCGAAAAAGTTTATTCCTTTTAATTACCAATTAAAGCGCCCCTTTTTTTTGATTTAGATCCAATTTAATCTTAAATTATACTTACAAATAATATAGCAACCCATATTTTTAAAAATGGTTATTTATTAATCATTACTTTCTACAGAAAAAGAAGGATAGAGAATAGTTCTAACTTAAATCTTTGATTGAGTTTAACATTACTTCCAGTTGATCATAGATTTCAAGGCGATATTCAATACCAAATTTAAAAAATAATAATGAAATCATTTTATTCTCTAAATATTTATTGATATTAAATTCTTCCATTATTTGAGACCAATCAATTGCTTCAGATACTCTAATTCCTATTAGGGCTACTTTATTCTCAGTGATGTTAGTTATAATTTTTATTACAGTTTCTTTCCATTTTGGTTCAATATGTTCCTTTTCTCGTGCATCAAAAATTATAAATACTCCATCAGAATCAGAAATATCAAAATCATCAAAGAGAAAATTCTTTATAACTAAACCATTTGAATATTCATATAATCTCCTCTTTCTATCGTCTTTTACTTTCTCACAATCACATAGCTTATTAATTTCTGTTAAAATTTGTAATCCAGGGCTCCATAGAGGATTTTCAGTGATAAAAGAAATTACAAGTTTTTCATTTTTATCTAAGATCGAATTTAATATATTCATCAGATCTAGCCTTAAACGTTGTTCCTCTATTTCTATGCTTCTTATTATATAATGATACGCAATTAAACTGAAGGCGTCCCCTATATTTTCCCCTGTTTTTGCACTAGTTTCTATATATGAAATCCCGCCTTCATAATGCTCACTAGATAAGTCGTTTATTACTCCCACTGCTTCTTTATAGTCGACAACTCTCTGATCAGTTAGATCAATCTTATTTCCAATAATGACAATCGGTATTTGCTTATATTTTAATATATTTCTAAATTCATGATACCAATCTTTTACACTCAAAAAGGAGTCCCTATTTGTCACATCAAACACAATAAATCCCGCTTGAGCATCAGTATAATAAGTTTTGCGAAATCTTTTAAAAAATTCTTGGGCACCCAGATCCCACAAATTAAAAGTTATTTCATTTTCAAATAGTTCAATAGAATGAGATAAGATGTTAAGCCCAATTGTAGCTCGATAATCTTGAGAAAATTTCTTTTCTACAAATTGTCGAATTATCGATGTTTTACCTACTTCATGATCACCGATAAGTATACATTTAAATTTATATTTACCGCCTGAATCTAGCCTCATTTGATATATTTGTTCTTTTATCCTACCTGAATTTTCAGAGAGCCTTGCTTCAACTTCAAAATTCGGTATAGTTAATTGAATGAGGTCTCCCTCTTTCGCATTTAATATTTGGGCGGTCTTCTCTGCTAGAAAATATCCATATGGACTAATTTTATCAATTGAACCTAGAGTATTTAGAACTATACTTAAAGTTGTAGTTTCATCAATAGAGATAAACAACAAACGGTAATTCTCCGTGTCAAAACTTGCAGTTCCAAATTTCTTAAAGGCGAATTCGTTCCTCATGCGTTCCAAAATAGGTTGGATTAATCCAGTTAGAACCGACACTAATTCCAGATCTACACTAACTTTCTTTTCTCCTGCGATTACAAATCCTTCATGGTCAGAAACAATGACTGCTTCGAGATCATCGTCAATTTCCAAGAATTTGGTATATAATTCTTTGAAGAGTGGATCAATATTTATTGCCATCGTAAATCCTCAAGAGTTATGAATATTATTATTATATTAGAATGTATTATAAACATGGATAATGTTAAAGAACATAAACTTAAAAATAGTAATTTTATATTTTATTAAAGCGTTTTCGGATTGGAATGGCTAATTGTATTATTTGTCATTTGGGAATTAATGAAGTTGATAGTTTTCAAGAATGCCCAAATGGTCATCCTACTCATAATGATTGTTTGCGGGAATGGTTACTCCACTCTTCAAACTGCCCATTATGTAATGAGCCATACCCTCAAATTATTATCGAAAAATTCAAAACTTATATTAATAAAAAAGAATTGGAAAAACAGAAAGCATTTGAAGAAGAAACTAAGAAAGAAACGGTACAGAAGATAGAAAAAGTTACCGATCAAGTTGCATTTATGAAATTTATTGAATCGATTGAAATTTTGATTGAACAAAAAGAATATGATTATGCATTGTCTAGATTAGAAATGCATAATGAACAAAAAATCTCGACCGAGAAAGGTAGAAACATTACTTTTCTTAAAGGTAAAGTAAATTATTTAAAAGGCAGATATGATTTAGCAATAAACTTTTTGTTCAAATTAGTTAAGGAAAAATTTGATTATCCTGAAGGGTTTCTTTATCTTGGTAAAGCATACGAGGCGCTTGGATTAGCTGATAAGGCACAGTGGGCTTATGAAAGAGTTAAATAAGCCTTTAATTTTATAATACTTAGACTATGAAAAATTTTTGCTTAACAATTGCAGGTTCAGATCCAACTTCTGGGGCCGGTATTCAAGCAGATATTAGAACCTTTGATAGATGTGGAGTCCATCCTTTTTCTGTTATAACAGCGATTACATATCAATCTGCTACAAAATTCCTTGGATATAAGTCTCTTTCAGACTCTCTTGATTTTCAATTAGATGCTATCTTTAGTGTTTATCCAATTAAATATGTAAAAGTGGGTATGATTCCGGATGTTCACACACTAGACATTATTGTTGATATCATTAAAAGAGAGGATTTATTTGTTGTATATGATCCTATATCAACCTCTAGTGCAGGAGAAAGACTTTCGAGTGAAGGTTTAGAACTAGAAATTGAAAAAGACCTCTTCCCTCTGGTGAGAGTTCTTACACCTAATCTTTCAGAGGCAGAGTGGTATTCTAATATGAATTTAAAAGATCTTAGAGTAGAAAATGAAGATGAACTCAAGGAAACGGCAAGAATTCTTTTAGAAAAATTATATACTGGTAAAGAAGTAAAGAATGAGGAAAAAGCAGTTGTTATTAAGAGTGGACTGAGTAATCAAAAAGAAATCTATGATATTCTTTGTTATAATAGAAAAATTGACTCTCAATTTGAAATAAATTTTCAGATTTTTAAAAAAAACAAAATCGCAATTGAAAGAAACATTCACGGGACTGGTTGTGTATTTTCCTCTGCAATAACAGCATTTATTGCTAAGGAGAATTCTATTCCAAAAGCTATTGAAATGGCAGAAGCTTTTTTTGATGAAAAATTTCAAACTTTCATTGAATTACCAGCTGCAGGTAACGTGATTGACCTAACTACTTCTGATGAAAAATTAAATGTTATAAACCAAATTAAGGAAGTTTATAATTATATTTCTAACATAAGAAAATTTACCGAATTAATTCCAGAAGTAAGATTAAATATTTCATGTTCTCTTCCAAACGCAAAAAATACATCTGATATTGCTGGAATAGAAGGCAGAGTGACAATAATAAATAGTTATCCAAAAGCTTCTGGTGACATTAAATTCGGAGTCTCAGATCATACCGCAAGATTAATCCTTGCTGCCAAAATGTTTGATAACTCCATAAATTTTGTAATGAATTTAAAATATAATCCTGGTTGGATAGCTTTAATTCAAAAAAATACGAAATTGAAATTACATGAGATAAAAAGGGAAAAACAGCCTAATGAAATAAAAGAACAAGAATTTTCTACTATGCAGTGGTTAATTAAAGAGAGTATTAACGAATCAGGAGAAATACCAGATATTATTTGGGATAAGGGATCTATAGGAAAAGAACCTATGATAAGGTTATTTGGAAAAAGTTCCAATGATATGATTAAGAAACTTAAAATAATTCTAAATACGATTTAAAAACTCATTTTCTTCAGAAAAAGTTATAATATCTTTTTAGATGCTTTCTTTTCTAAGGCGTCTCTTAAAATTTTAATTGCGCAGAATTCACCGCACATACTACATACATCATCATCTATATTACCATTTCTATAATGAGTTTCTCTTGAGAGTTCAGGATCTATTGATTGTTTTATCATTTCTTCCCAATCAAGATTTTTCCTCGCGATATCCATTTTATAATCCCAATCTGATGCTTTTTTGCCGTATTTAGCAATATTCACTGCATGAGCGGCTATTTTAGAAGCAATAACACCTCTTTTCACCTCATCCTTATTTGGAAGTGCTAAATGTTCAGAAGGAGTAACATAACATAAATAATCAGCACCCGCTAACCCAGCAAGCACACCACCAATAGCACTAACAAGATGATCATAACCTGGAGCTATATCTGTTACTAACGGGCCCAATACGTAAAATGGAGCTCCATCGCATAAAGATTTCATAATTTTAATATTTCTTTCAACCTCATGTGCAGGAATATGGCCAGGTCCTTCAACCATAACTTGGATGTTTTTATCTCTAGCTCGTTTAACTAATTTCGATATTTCCATTAACTCTTGAACCTGAGCGTAATCTGTTGAATCAAAAATACAGCCAGGACGCATACCATCTCCAAGCGAAAGTGTAAAATCATATTCTGTAGCCATTTCAAGTAAATAATCATAATTTCTATTAAAAGGGTTCTCTAAATCATTTTCGAGTATCCAAGCAGCTAAAAAGGTTCCGCCACGTGATACCACTCCCATGTGTCTTGGATGTTGTCTTAAATAATTAACTATCTCTTTAGTTACTCCTACGTGTATGGTAAAAAAATCTACTCCTTCTTTAGCTTGTTCTTTAACTACATTAAATAAATCATCTTCATCAAAATTAATAATTGCACCTTTTTTTTCAATAGCTCGTAAAGCTGATTGGTAAATAGGTACAGTACCTATAGGTACTTTTGTTTCGCTAAGTATTAAACTTCGAATTTTTTTAACATCCTCTTCAGTTACTCCTGTACTTAAATCCATAACTGTATCTGCTCCATACTTGACAGCGATTTTAGCTTTCTCTACTTCTCCTTGAATGTCACACACTCTTTTACTTGAACCAATATTTGCATTTATTTTAACTAGTAAGCCTTCTCCAATTCCTATAGGATTAGTGTCTCGTTGATTTGATTTAGGAACGATAATTCGACCGTTCGCTATACCTCGCCTTATGACTTCTAATTCAACTTGTTCATTTTTGGCAACAGTTTCCATTTCTTTAGTAATTCTGCCTTCTTTAGCATTTCTCATTAACGTAGTCAAATATAAAGACCTACAACAAGTTTATTGATATTACTTTCTCTATGACAAAGTAATTATTGTAGAATTAAATTGTTTTGTTTATTAAAAATTAAAAATGAAAAAAATTCTTAATTAGTTAAGAAGTAATTTACAGATAAGAATCCTAATTAAATTATCTAATCATAGCCAATTTTTAATTGCTTAAGGAGTTCAATTAAAGAATCAGTTAATTTATAACTACTCAATTCTTCAAAAGGAACAAATTTAGCTTTTAAAGCATCAGAATCAGGTACTGGTGGTTGATTTGGATCGCCCCCAACTTGCTCTACAAAATAGTTAATCAAAACATAGTGATATTCAATTTTTCCATCGTTATCATACATTACTTTATCAATTATCCCTGCCAATTTAGTAACTTTTACTTTAAATCCTGTCTCTTCAAAACCCTCTCTCTCAGCTGCAACAATTACTCTCTCTCCAAGTTCTAAATGCCCACCTGGTATTGACCAATATCCAGCATCTGGATTAAATTTTCTTTTTACTATTAATAATGATTTGTTTCGAATTAG
This sequence comes from Promethearchaeia archaeon, assembly GCA_049671145.1. Classification (GTDB taxonomy): domain Archaea; phylum Asgardarchaeota; class Lokiarchaeia; order Sigyniarchaeales; family SOKP01; genus SOKP01. The sequence goes on along the minus strand of JBATUM010000018.1, from coordinate 345 downwards.
AAGAATCCCTACCCCTATCATAGGAAAAAGGGGATAATGCCGATGCTTATAGAGTTCCTTCTCTTTTTTATCTACCATTGAAGGTAATAATAAATTTTATGTAATAAATTTTATATTTCATGTCTAAATAATAAAACACAAAATTTTATGCTTAAAAATACTCCAAATATATTAGAAATATACCGATAACATTTCTTCAAGACAAATTCAAAATTAAAATCTTCTCCAGATTGAAATAAAATTTGCGTTATAGCACAAATTTATTAATTTTTTATTAATTTTATCGTTCTTTTTTGACCAAAATATAAATACTTTTATTTATATTAACTTGACAATTTTTAACAC
>JBATUM010000017.1:0-1699 GCA_049671145.1 Promethearchaeia archaeon | reverse complement strand
TAAATATGTCCAAGCACATCCAGATGATTCCGACCTTCCCGAGCTCTTAACCAAATTAAATAAAGAGAAAGCCTTATATCTGAAGTGGGAGCGGGAGGCGTTTGGGTGGGCGATTTATTTCTTTAGAAAGACCTAAGCGATGCACTAACTGTTTCACGAAGATTTTTCTTTTGTAATAATACGGACCTTCATTTATTCTAAAGCATGTTTAGTGAACATAATTAGGATTGTTGATTTGCTTGTCTAATAATTCCATAGCTTCATCTACCTTCTTTAAGGTCTTTTTTCTTGACGGTGACACTTAGATCCCTCTTTTTTTGTTATCGTATATTTAAGTAAGGAGATTATAAATAAATTACATTTTTGAAATCTAAACTATTCAAAAAATTTAATCATATTTTTTATTTCTACTTATCTAATTTATCTTTTGAAATCATTTACATTATTTTCAACTTCTTTTATGTCACGTGAAAAAACGAGAGAATTGAGAAATTTATATCCCTAGATTTTTATATTAATATTTGGAACAGAAAAAATTGATGAATTTATTATAATTTAATCAAAAGTTTTTAATTACCCTTTTACGGGTCTAGCAAGTATTATGTATGACAAAACTTTCAAAATCGTGATTTTCGGAGATGCTGGTTGTGGAAAAGCCTACCTAACTCAGAGATTTTTGACTAATTTATTCGTCTCCGATTCTAGAATGACAATTGGAGTTGATTTTGAAGTAAAGAGTGTAGAAGTCGAAAGTAAAAAAGTAAAGTTACAAATCTGGGATTTTGGTGGTGAAGAAAGATTTCGATTTTTATTACCCACTTATGTTCGAGGTGCAAAGGGCGGTCTATTTTTTTATGATATCACAAATTATAGTTCCCTAGCACACATTGATGATTGGTTAACTGTGATTAAGAAAGAAATAAAAAATGAAGATCACTTCCCCATCATTGCTGTGGGATTAATACCAGATTTAAATGAAGATCAAAAAAGAGAATTTGATATTCTCAATAAATGTATTTATTGTAGGCGTGAGTTACATCAACCTGGAAAAAAGTATACTTCAGGTGGAATATGTATAAAAGAATTAAGATTTTGTTGTGAGTGTTATAGACGCTTTCGAGGAAAATCTCTTGATGATCTTTCTCCGTCTGAGGTAAAAACCATTCAAAAAAATATAAAAAAAGATAGTACAATAGGTGATGCTAGTCCAATAGATGTGAATGAACGAGAAGTTCCAGCAGAAGAAGCTATTAGAATCGCTAAGTCAAGGGACCTTGATGGCTTTATTGAATGTAATATTAGAACAGGTGAAAATATTGAGACCGCTTTTAAGGGATTAACAAGTTTAATGCTTGAAAGAGCATTATACTAATAATGAATTGAATTAGAATAATTTTCTATTAAGCAAACTTCTCATATGTCCCGTGAAAAACTGACACAAATGTGAAATTTATATGCTTGTTCTTTTTTATTAATAGTGAAAAGAGTAATAATTAGAAATCAAATAAATTTTTAATTACACACCGTTAAATTCAGCAGAAGGATGTGAATACATACTTCCTCAATGAATTTTTAAAAAGTAAAATGCCAACTTATGATTTCACTTTCAAAATACTTCTCCTCGGCGATAAATCTGTGGGAAAACAATCTTTAACGAAAAGATATTGTTATAATATCTTTAATCCCACAGAAAGATTAA
>JBATUM010000016.1:0-5991 GCA_049671145.1 Promethearchaeia archaeon | reverse complement strand
TATTATCAAAATGGTGGAATTTTACATACAGTCCTACGCAATATGTTAAAAAACTGAGAATAAAAAATCTTGTATATTTAATATCCTATTTTTTTAAATTAGTTTTGATTAATTCTACTCAAGAATTAATTAGCTTATTTATTTTTGTTCAAGCTTTTTTTGCTGGTGCAAAATAAAGTTTCTTAAAAGGATTATCCTTAAAGATTTCCATAATATACTTCTGTATCATATTCCAGTCTAATGATTCCGTCCTTTTGATATTTATCAAAGATATTTTCTAATTCCTTTATCATATCCTCATATTCGGGGTTATCTTCAAGGGGAATATAAGAAGCTGATAATAATCGCCCCTTTAAACCTTCAAAATCAAAATCTTGATAATTGAAAAACACTTTTTTTTCATATTTAAAGAAGTTATTGATATTCGTTTCGTCTTTACGTGTAATTTTATAATTTTTTCCATACTTTAGAATAAATTTCTCATATTCATCGGAAAAGTCACCATCTGATTTCTTGCGATTATTCCAAATTAATACAGCATAACCATTTTCTTTGAGTATTCTTTTAAATTCTTTTTTTGCTTGTTTAATATCAAACCAATGGTATGCTTGACCAGCTGTTATTATATTGATGCTTTTTACCTTTAATTTAGTATTTTCAGCTGAACCATCAATACTTATGAAATTCGAATAAATTTCTAATAAATTTTCAGCTGCCTTTCTCATATCCACATTTGGTTCAACTCCATATACAATATTTCCGTTTTTTAGGAAAGTTTCACTTAAGATACCTGTACCTGAACCAATATCTGCTATAACTGAATCGTCTTTTAAAATATCTATTTCCTTTAAATATTTTACAATTTCAGAAGGATAAGTTGGACGATATTTAATGTAATTTTCCACTCGAGAAGAAAATCTCTTCTTGGGATCTAATATAAACTTTTTCTTTGGCATATAATTCAAATAAAAAAATGTAAAAAGTAAAAAAAAGTTAATTTAAATATTAATTGGCATGTTTTTGTTTAATTAATGTAAGTTTCCCACCAGCCATCAATATTTCAATTTCAGTTTGACTAAGAGAATGAGTTAATGGAATTTCAATGTTTTTAGTTATGTTATATAAAGTTACTCTTCCTGTTTCTAAGGTTGTAAGATCAATTTCAAAATGATCTCCTTTTCCTGTTTTATCGTAATCTTCTTTGTTAACAAAGGTTAAAGGAACAATGCCAAAGTTAATAAGATTTGCTAAGTGAATACGTGCAAAAGACTTGACGATCACTGCTTTTATTCCTAAATATTTAGGTGCTATTGCAGCATGTTCTCTACTGGAACCTTGACCATAATTATCTCCTCCAACAATAAATCCACCTCCTTTTTCTAAAGATGCGTCATGAAAATTTTCATCAATTACACTAAATACAAATTTACTGATTTCTGGGATATTAGATCTTAAGGGAAGGATTTTGGCACCTGCTGGCATTATATGGTCAGTAGTAATATCATCTTCAACTTTAAGTAAGAGTTCACCTTCTAATTTTTCTGGTATTGGATTAAACTCTGGTAACGGTTTAATATTTGGCCCTCTCACTATTTTAACTTTTTTAGCTTCATCTGAAGTCAAAGGAGGGATAATCATATTATCATTAACCATAAATTTCATGGGCATATCAATTTTGGGTAATTTACCAAATTTACGAGGATCTGTAATAGTACCTTCTATTGCAGCCATAGCTGCAGTTTCAGGACTAACTAAGTATGCATTTGCACTTTTAGTACCAGATCTACCCAAGAAATTCCTATTAAATGTTCTCAAGGATATCGCGCCTGTTTTTGGAGCTAATCCCATCCCAATACAAGGGCCGCAAGCATTCTCTAAAATCCGGGCACCAGCTTCTACTAAGTAAGCCATTTCTCCCGAATGGATCATATGGTTCACTACTTGTCGAGAACCTGGAGAAACTGTTAAAACAGTATGTTTGCTGATAGTTTTTCCTTTTAACATATTAGCCGCAATTTTAAGATCCCTCAAGGAGGAGTTAGTACAACTACCGATACATACTTGATCTACCTTTAATCCTTCAAGCTCTCTCACCGTCTTTACATTTCCAGGACTATGTGGTTCAGCAATAAGGGGTTCTAGCTCATTTAGATTTATTTCAATTGTTTCATCATATACAGCATCTTTATCAGGCTCTAAAGCAACCCATTGATCTCCACGTTCTTGTGCTTCTAAAAACTCTTTAGTAATTTCATCAGAAGGAAATATTGAAGTCGTGGCTCCAGTTTCTGTACCCATATTTGTAATAGAACCCCTCTCAGGAACCGATAATGTTTTAACTCCTGGACCAGTATATTCTAGAACTTTATTAACCGCTCCTTTAACACCAATTCTTCTTAAAACTTCCAATATAACATCCTTTGCAGAAACAAAATCTTGTAATTGTCCTGTTAGATAAACTTTAATAACTTTTGGCATTTTTAAACGAAATGACTCCCCTGCCATTGCTGCTGCTACATCCAAACCACCAGCACCAATAGCAATCATTCCAACACCTCCACCTGTGGGCGTGTGCGAATCTGAACCAAGTAAAGTTTTTCCAGGTTTAGCAAATCTTTCTAAGTGTAATTGATGACAAATTCCATTTCCTGGTCGTGAAAAATAAAGACCATATCTTGCTGCTATACTCTGAAGGTATCTATGATCATCAGGATTTTTAAAGTCTGTTTGTAAAGTATTATGATCTACATAACTTACAGATAATTCAGTTTGAACGCGATCTACACCCATAGCCTCGAATTGAAGGTAAGCAATGGTACCTGTAGCATCTTGGGTAAGAGTTTGATCGATTTTTATTGCTATGTCTGTACCTTTTTCTAAAGTCCCTTCTACTAAGTGTTGTTTTATAACTTTTTCAGTTAAGGTTTTTCCCATTAATTCCAACCTTTCTAAGTATTAATTAAGTTATTTTTAGTTATTTTAGTAAAGATAATGAACCTCATTATATTAAATTAGTTAGATAGAAGAATTGAGGTAAGATTAAGGCTTTAATTTCCCATTTATTTCCCCTTTTCACTAAATTTCCATATTTGTAGATTTCCAGTTTCAGAGATATAAATTTTTAAATATCTTAAAAATTCAATATATAATAATCGTATTTTTAAATTATACTATTTTTTAGGTTAATACATAGCTAATGATTGGTGGAAAGTATTAAGCAAGAGGAACTTATTAAGACAATTGACAGAGATATGAGAGCAGAAAATCTCATCAGAGAAACTAAAGTACTTAATATTGCCAGATTAGCTAAAATGCTAGTAGATTTGTTTGGTTTAGATGAACCATTCCAAAATATAGGAAGAAATCTTGAAGGTCAAGAAATTGAATTGTATTTAAAGGAATTAGATGGATATATTACATTCATCTTAACATCAGATAGACAAAAATTCGAGTGTCATACTGAAAAGGCAAATAATCCAATTGCTAACATTATCATTATGGTCAAGGAAGAAAAAATTATTAAAGTAATTAGTGAAATTATTCGCTCTAAAGCCAATATCTTTGGTTTAGCTAAACTCTTAAAATATATAATTCCCGGAAAAGCTAAAATTAAAGGTTCACTTAAAGCAACTTTAAAATTGGTAAAATGCCTCATGATTGGGAAAAATGATGTATATAAAAAACGTAAAAAAGGTTAATTTTTATGAATTTAGAAAGTAATCCATTTTTAAGCATTTCAAATTCAATAATAAATCCATACATTGAGGAATGGCAGAAATCTAATAAAAAAGTGGTAGGTTATTATTGTACTTATATCCCAGAGGAATTACTTCATGCGGCTGGTCTATTACCTTTTCGAATTAGAGCAACTGGGACCAAAGATACTGATTTAGGGGATATATATATGGTTCGGTTCACTTGCTCTTTTGTAAGAGCTACTTTGGATTTAGCTCTTAGAGGAGGTTATGATTTTCTTGATGGGTTTTTGGTTTGTAATAGTTGTGATCACAGTCGGAGAATGTTTGAATTATTCGATCTTAAAGTATTTAATAGAAAAGGCTTCAGTAAAAAAGTCCCTCAGTTTTATTTAGCATTACCTCACGTGATAACTGATGAAGGTTTTGAATGGTATAAGAAAGAAGTTGAAGAATTAAAGGAAGAATTAGAAGATGCTTATCAAATTAAAGAAATTACGCATGAAAAGTTAATAGAGGCAATAGAATTATATAATGAAAATAGAAAGCTATTAAGAGAAATTCATAAATTAAGAGTTCAAAAAAAGCCTAAATTAACCGGTAGTGAGGCTTTGCAAATAAATATCGCGAATTCTTCGACACCAAAAGACATTGCTAATCAAAAATTAAACAGAATAATTGAAATTTTGAATAATCGTGAACCAATAGATATAAATAATAAAAAAAGAATCCTTTTAGTAGGAAGTATTGTGGATGATATTGGATTTACTCATTTGGTTGAGAATTCAGGCGCATTTATTGCCTCTGATTTTCTTTGCTATGGAACTCGAAATTTTATGGATGATGCAAAAAGTGTTAATCATAATGATCCTTTAGAAAGTATTATTAAACGTCTCTATTATAGAATATCTTGTCCAAGAATGATAGATGACCATGCAAGACGTTTAGATTTTTTAAAGGAAGAAATAAATCGCGCTAAAGTTGATGGAGTCCTTTTACAGAGGATAAATAATTGTGATCTTCACGGATGCGACAATATGCTGTTTACTCATGAACTAAAGGATTTAGATGTGCCTGTATTGAATATCGATAGGGAATTTTATCAATCAGATACAACCCGTTTGCAAACCAGAATAGAAGCATTCATTGAAATGATTTAAATCACCTTTATATTGTATAAAATTAATTTAAAATAAATTGGAAAATTAGGGTAAAAATATGGTTAATAGAGTCCAAATGGAAAATAGAATCATTCCATATAAAATGCTTTATGAAGCTGTGGCTTCTACGCAGGGATTAGTTGATGGAATTTTACCAGAACATGGTATACCCTCCTTAAAATTGGGTTTAGGACATATAAAATCTGTTATGGCGGAATTTAATAATAAAGCTGGAGAGGGATTACCAATAATTGGTCATCATTTCTCATTTCCAACAGAATATTTATATTGTTTTGAGTGTGTACCAGTCTGTATTGAAGCAACATCATATTTTCTAGCTGCTTTATTACCTAACGGTTCTGAACCATATTACGATTTAATTACAAATTGGGGACACCCATTTCATACTTGTAGTTCTCAAAAAGGTACTATGGGGATGACTCTTGATGACTTGTTTAAATTTGACGCCATTATCACACCTACTGCTCCATGTGATAACACATATGCTTCATATCCCTTTTTTAAGTATCATAAAAATATTCCTTTAATCACTCCAGATTTACCGTTTCTTAAAGCAGAAAAGAGTTATCGATATCATGCTGAGGAAATAAAATTGGGATTAGAAAAACTTGGGAAAATTATTGGTCAAGAACCCAATTATAACAAATTAAGACAAATATTAGAATTAGAAAATCAAGTTACCAATCTTCAAATGGAAATTTTTGAGCTAAAGAAAGCAACACCATGCCCTGTAGAGAACATGTTCAATGTTATGGCTGCAGCAGCTCAAATTTATCTAGCTGGTCGAGAAGAGAAACTTGAATTCTATAAACAGATGTTAGAAATTGCAAAAACTAGATATAAAAAGAAAGAGCACCATGCGGGAGAGGAAAAAATTAGGAGTATTTGGCCTTATATGATTGTCTTTTTTGACCTAGCTATGGGTGAATGGTTAGATCGCCATCTCGGAATGTCGATTTTATTTGATATTTTCAATTATAATTTTGCAGATCCAATCAATACTAAATCAGATTTAGAGACTATGTTTTATGGTATGGCAAAAAAAGCAATGGAAGCTCCAATGACCAAACAGAGTGCTGAATTTTATTACCCCTTTATAGAAACCTGTGTTCAAT
>JBATUM010000015.1:0-2782 GCA_049671145.1 Promethearchaeia archaeon | reverse complement strand
TATGTTCTTTCAGTTGTCCCACTAAAACTTTGTGTAGCATATGTTACATGATAATGACTTTCCCAAAGATACTCTATACCGTGGGCTCCGCCTCCATATCGAACGGTTATTACTGTCATCTCATAATCATTATCCCACATACCATCTGTTATATACCAACCATCTGTTTCCCAATCACCTTCACCAGATTCTACATCATCAAGGAAGCCTAGTTCAGGTATTTCTATATCATCAACGTACATATTTTGCTCTGTATATGCTCCATCCTGCCACAGACGGAAATGAAGTTCAATTTGATGCCCTGCAAATGGACTAAGATCCATAGTTACCGGTATCCAGCCTCCGCTATGCCCAGTAAAGGCATGCCACTTTCCAGCTGCTAAGTAGTCCCTTGGTTCACGGCCATCAGGCACATTTGGATTATCTTGACTAAAGGGATCCGTGCTGACTGTAATGCCAGGTGCTTCTAAAGTAGTGTATTCATCTGTATCATAATCATAAACCTCTACATATCCGTAGTCCCAGTCCTCTTCAATTTCATAGAAGGTGTTAAAATTTAGAGTAGCCCCTCCTGCAGGAATATCAAAGGTCTGATGGAAACTGCGCCAAGTCCAAGCCGTGGCACCAGAATACCACTCGTAATCTCCACTATACGGAAGAGTTCCTGAAAAGTCACTAGCATCAAAATTGATAGTAGCTAATCTATTAGTGAATCTAAAATATTGAGCGGTGTAAGGTTGTGGATCGGTCCACCACCATGAACCTAATGCAAAATCTGCTTCAAAAATCGGTTCTCCCCAGTAAGCGCTTAATGCGAAATCAATGCTCCAGCCCCGTGTAGCAGAACTAGGTATATCTAGTGTATTATAGCCATACCAGCCATTTCCTTGAGAGGGATCATCAAGATAATTAGCAATGGTCCACCGATCAAAAATTGTATCAAAATGTATAATATGACCATGCTTATATATGGTCTTTTGAATACCTTCGATTCCATTTGCTTGTTCTTGGACTAAATCCTGAATAAATTCAACACCAAATTGCTCCAAAAGATATAACTGAAAGAGATAACTAGCACCATAATCTTGTAATCCACCACCCCAGAATGTAAGAGAAGTCAACCAATGGAAAGCCATATAGTACATTAGATGACTAGACATAGATGCTCCATAACCACATAAATACATTGCTAAATCAGCACAACCTTCATCAACCCAAGAAGGTTCGTCAGGATCTTGATCAAAATGGACCAGATGTTCAAATTCATGAGCAAAAACACCTTCCATAAGATGACTTGTACCTGGACCTGCACGATTTATCCAGTCATATGTATCAATATGCATAATATTTTTATTGAACTCAGCACTTACAGAAGCAGAAAAGTATCCTACTGTATAAGAAGTTGCAGTATCATCATAGTATGATGCACTTCGTATATTAAAAATTAAAGCCCAGACTTTTTGACCTTCATCTCCACGTGGGAGTGGTTCTCCAAAAGTGTCGGTTACGGTAGGATAAATTGTATTATCAAATTCATCTAAAAGATATTGGAATTCTGCTAAGGTAATATTATCCCAATAATGATCCCAGGTTCCATACGGATTAGCAAATTTATAATAAGTGCCATCAAAGGCATCATACGCATCTTTGGTGATTAAGATAAGGCAATGCGCGCCCTCTAATAATACAATGAAATCTTCATCATATTGAGTTCCTAGATAAGAATCGCTTAGAGGGAATGTAAATTCATCACCCACATCTGCAGGTTCTCCAATTGGGCTCGCTTGAGTAGCTTCGGCTGGACCTATTTCTGCAGCTTTCTTTCTAATAGCCATTTCTTCAGGTCCAAGGTCTTCAGCAGAAAGATCTATTGGAGCACGATTATCGAATGATAATGGACTCTCGCTGGATACTGTTGGAATAACAAGAAACATGAGAACTCCCGAGGAAACTCCTAAAACTAAAATAGAAATAAGAAGGATTGAATAGCTTTTATTTCTCATTTTTAAATACTCCAATTTGTTTTTTATTAATTAATTTCAACTTTTTTATTATTTTTAATTCAGATTTCTTTATACACCGAAAAGTTTTTCGGTTTATTGCCACTTTAAGACATTTTTAATATTTCCAAAAACCATCATGAGATGATTCAAGGGAACATTTAATAATAAACTACATTCTAATATATAAAATTTACTGTTTCATCGAAGCAATAGACAAACAATGAACTTTATCTTACGAGTATTCATACAGATTTGTTATAAAATTCCATTTATATTTGGGATAACAAAAAGAAAATGAAAAATTTACCTTTTTTGATATATAAATGATGAGCTTACCATTCTAGTTTCAAAAATTCAGTTCGTTTTTTATACAGCTTAATTAATTGTAATTAAAAACCCAAATAAATATAAATTGAATATGTAAATAACTAAAAAGTGTTCTAACTTTTACGTTTTTATTCGCTTCGGATTATATTATTATTAAAATTACTCCTTTTTATACTTTTAAATTTTTAAAAAAAAAAAGTTAAATAAGGTTATTTTCTATTATTACCATGGCCAGAAAAATCCTTTATTTTCCACGGAAAACTCATACGCTGATGTTAGTATATGATCTGCCTGATTGCTAACGATCATTACATGGAAGTTATTATATGTTCTTTCAGTTGTCCCACTAAAACTTTGTGTAGCATATGTTACATGATAATGACTTTCCCAAAGATACTCTATACCGTGGGCTCCGCCTCCATATCGAACGGTTATTACTGTCATCTCATAAT
>JBATUM010000014.1:0-5944 GCA_049671145.1 Promethearchaeia archaeon | reverse complement strand
GTATATCTTCTGTTCACATTACAAAATCACCTTCTGCAGAGAATATTTCTTTAAATAATAAAACGTCTGGTATCGTCGCCCGAACTTTTTTAGGTATGTGGAAAGAAATAGCATCTGATAATCTTTCCGATATCAAAAAAATACAAGAATTGATACCTAAAGTTTCAAATATGGGGAATAAAATTGCAGAATTTGAGGGCTGGACATTAAATGAAGAAATAATACCTAAAAAAGACTCTTCTAAAATACCAATTGACAAAAAATTAGAGAAGATCAGAGAGATATATGAATATGTACAAAATTTTGACATTAGAATTATTAGAACAGAAGTGAGATATATTGAATTTCTAATAGAACGAATTTTTTCTAACAATGAAGGATGTCTCCTAAGGCAAGTAATTCCCAGAATAAAACTCTACATTATTCCTATTGCAAGAGAAGGTGCTGTGGTAGACTACGATTATTATGTTAAGAATGGAGAAATTGGATTTGAAATTTTTGATGAAATTACAACTGAGAAACTAGATATGATTGCTCAGAATTCATTAGATATGTTAAAGGCAATAGCTCCACCTACCGGCAGATCAACCGTTATTTTAGATCCAAGTCTTACGGGTCTTATTGCCCATGAAAGTTTTGGACACGGACTTGAAGCTGACCAAGTACTAAGGGAAAGAAGTTATTTAAAACAACATCTTAATAAAAAAGTTGCTTCAGATATTTGTAAAATTTATGATACTCCTTCCTTAAGTGGCCCTATTGGCTCATATTTTTTCGATGATGAGGGTATTCGAGCAGGGAAAAATATTTTGGTAGAAGACGGTATCTTAAAAAATTTCATTTATGATAGAAGATCTGCCTCAGAATTTAATACCATCCCTCAAGGAAATGGACGCAGAGAAAGTTTTGCGCATCCGATAAATGTACGTATGTCAAACACCTATTTTGAACCAGGAGACCATGAGCTAGATGAGATGATATCAGAAATTCAAAATGGTGTAATGTTAACACATTCATTTTTTGGTATGGAAGATCCTATAGGCGGTGGAATGCAAGGAACCTCTAAAAAAGGCTATTTAATAGAAAAAGGAGAAAAAACTAAAATATTGAGATCAGTTGCTTTAAGTGGTTCTGTTTTAGAGTTGTTGCAAAATATTGATGCGATAAGTAAAGATACTTTAAAATTAGACGGTGGTACCTGTGGAAAAGGTAGCGAGGATATTATTCCAGTAAGTTCTGGTGGAAGTTACATTAGAGTAAATAATGCAATAATAAGCCAAGGGTGAATGAAGAAATGTCCAAAATAAAATTAGATATCATAGAAAAAAGATTAAAAGCAAATAATATCCCACAATACGAAATTTTCTTAATAGAAAGGAATATTTTTGAAAGCATTTTCCTAAAAAACAAACCTGATAATGAAAGAGAGATCAGCAGCACAGAATATTTTCTAAGAATTTTAAATCAAAGCGAAAATAAAACAGGGATCGGTATAATCAAAGGGAATTCTATGAATCTTCGGGACATTGATTATTCTATAGAAATTTGTTTAAGAGTATCAAAAACTAATACAACTCCCAAATACACTTTCCCCGGAAAGAAATCAATTCCAGAAATTTCAATGGTTGATAAAAAAGTATTAAATGATCCTGTAGGAATTAAAAACGATTTATGTGAGGAATTAATAAAAGTAGTAAATGAACAAAAAAATGTTCTTCCCACTTTTGGGCGATTCAGAATTCATATTCATAATTCATTTCTAAGAAACAGTAATCAACTTAATCTTGAGGCTTCAAAAACTTTTTTCTTTAGTGAATTATCTTTAAAAGCTGAAAAAGATAATAAATTAGCTGAATACTGGACTGTTAATTATTTTAAAGAGAGGGAACATTTAAATTTTGAACGTAGAATCAAAAAATGGGCAAATCTTGCCATAGATAATTTGATGGCAGAATTACCAAAACCCAATTCTAAAACAATTGTAATATTTCCTCCTCCTGTGTTAAAAATTGCTATAAATTCGGTAATAGGGTTTCATACGTTAGGGATGGCTCATTTTGAAAAAGTATCCGCTTTTAATTTGGGGGATAAAATTGCCTCTGATAATTTTTCATTGAAAGATAATGGATTACTAGAAGGTGGATTAAACACCAACCCTTGGGATGGAGAAGGCAATCCTCATCAAAAAACTGAGTTAATTAATCAAGGAGTTTTTAAAAACCGATTATATGATCAAAAATATGCGCTATTAGAAAATGCAGCACCAACTGGCAATGGTATCAGAGATGATGATGGCTCAGTTATTAATGGAATAAGTAATTTTACCATCCTTCCAGGTGAAACATCCTTGGATGAGATGATTTCGAGTATCGATGAGGGGTACTATATTGATATGTTTTCATGGTTACACCCAGATCCCATATCAGGATTTTTTGGAGCAGAAATAAGAAATGGATATTACATACAGAATGGCGAATTTAAGAATCCTATAAAACTTGGAAATGTTAGTGGAAATGTCTTAAAAATGATAAACAATTGTTTATATATCTCTAAAGAACGTGAGTTTGCAGAAAATTCTTATTTGCCTTATATAGCATTTACTGACTTAGAAATATCTTCTTGAGAAAATTCATAAATATTTTCTTTATCTTATTTTAAATAAGATTTTTTAGAATTAGAATTAAAAAATTAATTATTTATAATTTAATCTATTTTTTATCTTCAATCTTAACTTCTATCAAATTATAATCTCTAGATCCTAATCCAATTTCTTCAGCAACTCTTAGTTGGGTTTCCCAATGATTTAATTTTTTTCCGTTTAAATTAAAATCTAGCTCTCCAGATTGGGGATCAAATCTTGGAATATAAGAAAACCAATCATTACCATTATTTTTTATACTTTTAATATCACTAAGCACTGAATTTGGATTAAAACTAGATTTATGTGCTAAATCAATACAAGCTTGATCAATAGCTACAGGATCACGAGAAGAGAGTACTCCTATGTCTGGAATGAATGGAACATCGGAAGATCCGCAATCACATTGCCAAGTAATATCAATAGCATAATTTATATAAAAAATCTTTTCTTTACCAAAATAATTGACAACACCCTTCGCATTATCTATAAATCTATATATAAACTCTTCTATTGTAGATGATCCCGTATCGATCACACCTTTATCACATATGGATCCGCACATATGGCAATAGCGGCATTTATCCCAATTCTTTTTAAGAATTTTATCGCCTCCTTTGCTTAAAGCACCAGTTGGACAAACTTTTATACATTTATTACAATCTTCAGTACATTTACTTAAGTCATAATCAAATACAGTACCCAAATGAGCACGAATTTTTTGACCTTTGGCAACACACCCAATACCTAAATTTTTCAAAGCACCTCCGAAACCAGCACCCGAATGTCCTTTAAAATGAGTTGCTAATACCATATAATCGAATTCTCTTAAACGTCCTGCTACAAAAACTTCTTTAAGTAAATTTCCATCAATTTGCTGTATATTATAATCAATTCCATATGGGCCATCTAACATAAATATTGGAGTTCCCATGGTTTCTTGTGTAAACCCATGCATTAATGCTACTTGTAAATATTCTTCTTCATTTGCTCGACCACTATATTCAGTATGAGTTCCTGAAATACTTTCAGGCAATCCCCACCCACAAGATTCTGCTAATGAGGGAATTCCGCCGATTTCTTTAACAAAATCGCATAAAAATCTAATATATGAAGGTCTGATATACCTAGTGTTTTCCAGTGCCCCAAAATGTGTCTTAATAACTAATGTATCATCTTTATTTACCATTTTTTTGATTCCAAGTTTTTCTAAAGCTAAAGGCCCTTTAATTTTACTCATGCTTCCTTTAAATGATTGAGAACGTGCTGTGAAAAAATAAACGTCTGATTTCATTACTATCCACTTTCTATTAGTATTTACTTTAATTTTTTGTCTCAAAATATTTTATTTAAATTAAATTTAGCTTTTATAGAATAATTATTTTAACGGTGAATAATTCTATAAATATATAAAAGGTTAAAAAATTGGAAGGATCGTTCGAGATATGAGTAACTGCCCAGAGTGCGGAGGAAAAATGAAATATCAACCTGATATTAAACATTTAGTATGTCAATCTTGCGGATTATCTCTCACACGTGCAGAACTTGAGAGATATTGGCAAAAAGTAAGAAATGAGAGAGTAGTTGATGCAGATGCGGTTGATAGAGCTAAAAGCCGCCGTAAAGAATGGTTAGATTGGTATTCTCAATCCAAAAAGGAAAAAGAGAATTATTGAGTAAAATCATAATATAATCAATAGTTATTACTAAGTTGATTTTCTTCTTATAACGAATTATGAAACTTTTTATAGATTTTTAACCTATTTATTTTGCATTTTAAGTAAAAGTTTAAGTAGGAAGTTAGAATAGTTGAATTTTGATGAATGAGATAATTATTTTTAATTATATCATGTTAATTTTCAGCATTGTTGGAATAGCGATGTTTATTCTCTTATTTTTTGTTCCTGCTCCATACGGGCAGCATATTAGTGAAAAATGGGGACCAACTATTAATAATAAGCTTGGATGGTTTATTATGGAGATTCCTACTGTTATAATTTATTTGTTTTTTTATCTTATTGGAGGTAGAAAAACTGATATTATGTCAATTGTATTTCTTAGTATTTGGATGTTACATTATGGTCAAAGAACGTTCATCTTCCCTTTTTTAATACGAGCCAAACAACCTATGCCAATAACGATAATTAGTTTTGGTCTTATCTTCAATGGAATTAACACATATTTACAAGCAAGATGGATATATACATTTTCACCTCCTTACCCCTCAAATTGGATTATAAGTCCGTTTTTTATAGCTGGAGTGGTTACATTTCTCAGTGGTTTTGTTATAAATCTTCATTCTGATAAAATTATACGTAATTTACGTAAACCTGGAGAGACTGAATATAAAATTCCTTACGGAGGAATGTTTAATTACGTAAGTTGTCCAAGTTATCTTGGTGAAATAACTGAATGGGCAGGATGGGCTGTAATGACGTGGTCTTTGCCTGGACTTGTTTTTATTTTATGGACGCTTTTTAACTTAGGTCCAAGAGCACGATCTCATCATAAATGGTACCTTGAAACCTTTAATGATTACCCTAAAAATAGGAAAGCATTAATCCCCTATATATATTAAAAAGTAAAGTAATAATGAGCGAATCTTTTAAGAATTCTGGTCAAAAAGTTAAGGGATATATTTATATTATTATTGCCTATGCACTTGCTGTAATTATTTCTATAATAGTTGGTACATTATTTAACTTTTTAAATCCCATTCTAATGATTTTTTTAGCTGATATAGCAGCCACTTTTTTTATATTCATTGTAAGTTCTATTTTTAAGAATGCAAGTTTCTATGATCTTTATTGGAGCGTAGCACCTGCGGTAATAACTATATATTGGTTATTTAATCCTCAAAATAGCAAAAGTGTTTTTTTACGTCAAATATTTGTTCTTTTACTTGTTTTTACCTGGTCTATTAGATTGACCTATAATTGGGCCAGACAGTGGCAGGGGTTAAATCATGAAGATTGGCGTTATACTAACTTAAGAGTTGAAAAAGGTAAGTTCTTTTGGGTGTTTAATTTAATAGGAATCCAATTTATGCCAACTATTCTCGTATTTTTGGGTTGCTTATCATTGTATCCTGCTCTTTCAATAAAAAATAACTCTTTTAATTATATTGATATTATTGCATTTTCTATTACTTTATTCGCAATAATTATTGAAACTGCTGCTGACCAACAATTATATAATTTTATAAAAAATAGAGAAGATTCAACTAAAATCATTAATAAAGGGTTATGGAAATACTCAAGGCATCCCAATTATTTTGGAGAAATCTTATTTTGGTGGGGTTTATAC
>JBATUM010000013.1:0-4572 GCA_049671145.1 Promethearchaeia archaeon | reverse complement strand
GATACTAACAAGATAATCTGCTTCAGTTTCTTCTGCTTCTCTTATTCTACTTTTTGCTATTTCTAAAGCTAGATCTGGAAATCCCTTCTTTACACCACCACCAGCACCACAGCATTTTGTATTTTCCTTAATTGTTTTCATTTCAGTTAAATTCGCAAATTTTCTTAATAGGTCTCGTGGTTCCTCATAAAGCGGTATATCGCCAATATTTCTTCCAGTATGACATGGATCGTGATAAGTTACATTAATTCCTAAATTTTTCATTTCAATATCATTTTGTTCTATAAAATCATTAATATAATCCACTGTATGTCGTACTTGAACTCCTAAATCCTCAAGAAAATCAGCATAATCAACTTTTAAGGTTCTAAAACAACCAGCACAACTAGTTATGATTGTTTTTACTCCACTTTTTTTGAATAATGCATAATTTTTTGTTGCTACAGAATTAAACGCTTCCCTGTTTCCTGTCCTTAATGCTACGCTTCCGCAACATACTTCTTGTTCTCCATATACAGCAAAATCAATATTAAGTTTTTTTAGAATTTTTGCTGTATGAATTGCTACAGTTTGAATTTCTGGAGTTAAAGCAGCTGTGCATCCAATAAAAAGTAACACTTCTGCCTTTTCAGAATGCGCATTCTTAATTTTAAAATCTAATTTGCCAATCCATTCATTTTTTTGTTTATTATCTCGTTCATAGGGATTTAACAACTCGACTATAGCTTTATTCATTGGAATATGTGCTTCTAATCCACAACCTGCTTCAACTAATTCTGCTCGTAGAGCCTCATACATTAAGGCATTATCCATTTCATAAGCACATGCTTCTGCACAAGCATTACATGTAGGGCATTGATAAATGACTTCTGCCATATCTTTACTTAATTCTAAATTCCCTTGCCAAAGTGATCGTATAATTTGCATTTTTCCTCTTCCAAAAAAAGGTTCAAAACCAGAGGTGTGGTCTCTGGCTACACAAACACCCCATTTTGCTGGACTTGCCGTATAATCTGTAGCTTCTCTACAATCACCACAACTTATACACTGAAGGAGAAGATTTCCAAATTTACTTAAATGCTTAAATTTTTCTTTAGGATTAAATTCAGTAATAAGTTTCTCCCCTATTTCTCATTTTTGATTATATATTTGGTAATTTCATCATTATAACTATACATATGGAACTTATTTGGGCTTAATAAAAAATTAGGATCAACTGTTTTTTTCATATCTTTAAAAAATTGTAAAAATTCAGGAGTATAGGCATCAGCTTCTACAATTGATTGAGAAATAGACTCCCCAAGCCAATAGTGAACTCCACCATACCGAACTTGATTTCTTAATTTTTTGTGCCACATCTTCATGGAAATTTCGCGTTGTTCATCTATATTATCAGCATTAAATCCCCCTACAATAACACAATGACCATTAGGCATAAGAAATATAACCGTGGCAAATAAAGAGATACTCTGTGATGGAAATTCACCTTTATTTTGAATATCAAATTCATTACTTAGTTTTGCTGCTTTAGGAATTTCTGAGATAGGAATCTTATGACATGTTGTGCATGAAATTTTAGGTGGGACAATTGAGATATATTTATTAAAATAATTGTATGCATATTTTAAGTTGAACATCCAATCCTTTGAGAGAGGTGCATCTAAGTCCATTTCTTGGTATTCAAACGGTCTAGTATCATTTTCCATTATTTCAGATACTTTTTTCAGATGTAGATCTAAAATTCGCTCATCCATTGCTTCCACCAAGATTGAAATAACAGGTCCTTTTAATCTTGGTCTTTTAGCAGGTTTATTCTCAACCATCATAGACAAGATTTGTAATAAGGCCAAAGGGATAACAATTACATCGTGCAATCCATCACGAACTTCTTTCCTTAACTTATATAACAATTCTACAACTTTATTATAATCATTTTTATGAAGCATATAATATTTTTGTGCTTTATAAGGAGTTTTTGGAAACAATTTTAAAAAGGCCTTAGTTTTGATGCCCATTGTGCCCACATCTCCCATAAAAAGTCCAGTAAAATCAGGAGCGACGCCATATCTGCAGAAAGGCTTTGCATATTTATTAGCTGCTGCGCCTGTTCTTATAATGGTACCTTGGGGATTAGGTAAAACTACTTCTACGCCTTCACAAATATCAGGCACAACCCCGTATTTGGTGGAACCAAAACCAGCAGTACTATTTGAAAGCCCACCACCTATAGTTGCTGAGAAACCACTTCCCGGACCAAGAACACCCGTTGTTAAACCTTTTTGGTGTAATTCTGAGACTAAATTTCCCCATGTAATTCCACATTCAACCTCACAATAAAAATCAGTCTCATTGATTTCAATAATTTTATTCATTCTGGTGAGATCTATGAGAATTCCTCCTTTTGTTACTGAGCCACCCACTAAATCTGCTCCGCCTCCTCTTGGAACCATAGGAATTTTAAATTTATTTGCAATCTTTACGATTTTAGAAACTTGCTCAGTGGTTTCTGGCCTTACAATCATATCTGCCCACCTATCTGGAAACGCTGGATCTACATTTCTAGAATAAGCAGCTTTCATAAAATCTTTATCAGAGATATATTCTGAACCTATAATATTCTCAATTTCCTTATATGCTTCTTTAACTGTTGACATATTTATCCTCTCACAATTCACTTAATAATTATAAAATAGATTCTGTGAACTAATAAAAGTTTATGAAAACGATAACTAATATAAAATAAATTTACATTAATTTTTTAAACAACCAAATTACATATTTTATTAATCGATTTTCAATAAAAAAAGTGAATTATAATGGGTTTTGTAAAAACTCCAAAAGAATTAGAAGAATTAAGAAGAACATCATTTGATTTTTATGATGCAGAATTTTTGACTGTATTTTGGGAGACTAAACCAGAAATAGTTAAACATTTACTTCCACCTCCTTTAAAACCAGTTAAATATCCAGTAGTACAAGCTATGATTGCCAATTACCCTAGAACAAATTTTGGTGTAATTTATAAAGAAGCAGCTCTCTTTTTGTTTGGAGAATATGATGGTGTAATTGGGGCTTACTGTCTTGCAATGCCAGTAGATAAAGATATGGCAATGATTGGAGGACGAGAAGTATTTGGTTATCCAAAAAAAATGGCTAATATACATTTTAAAAAGGATGAAAAAAACTTCGAAGGATGGGTCGAACGACATGGAATAAAATATTTTGAATTAAAAGCGAAACTTAATAACAAACTAAATGAAAAAGATGCCTTGAAGATTTCATTAGATTTAGGATTAGACCCAAATAAACCAGGGAGCACCACTTACAATTATAAATATTTTAGGTCACCACTTTATGAAGGGTTTGATTACAATCCACGTTTAGTGAGAGAAGAAATAACAATGCAAGCATCTGAATTTCTCATGGGTGAAGCTGAAGTGAAATTAAATGAATCTAAATTTGATCCTTGGAGCGAGTTAGAAGTAGAAAGAGTGCTTGGTTGTATGTATTTAAAGTGTAATAGTCAAATGCAACCAGGAGAAATCGTAGCTGAAATAGAACAGGAAAAATTCGAGCCATATTCATTTATAAAACTAGACCCATACTAAATAAAAAAAATAAAAATAACATAAACTTATTTTTTTAATTTCTTAACCTTTTTAGCGATTTTCTTTTTAATATCTTCATAAGAAGGAGGTGGTCCAGTTCTGATTTCCTTACCATCAATAAATAAACCAGAGAAGATTCCCCATTCTAGAAAGATTTCTCTGTTAGAGGTATTAATTTCCTGAAATACCACATTATCCCCAAAATCTAAGGCAGCTTTTTTTGCTCTTTCATAGACAATAGCTTGAGCAGGGCAATTTCCGTTAATAAAAGCAGTAACGGTTACTTTTCCAGGGATTTTTTGCGGCGTTTTTTGTTGTTTAATCCATTTAGGAGGTATTGCATCATTAGTAAAAGGCTTCCATAGCAGGATTGCAATGCTTTCTTTATCAACTTTAATATAACCATGTTTTTTATACCATGAAGCTTTCATCCAGAAAGGTAATGAAAGCCCCCATGCTACTATACCTTTTGCTCCTCTCGATTTCGCATCTTCTTCAGCAGCTTGGAGTAAAGCTATACCAACACCTTTTTTTTGATGATTTCCTATTCCTTCATTATAACCATGGACCCAAATACAGTCTATAAAGTATAAATCCTTGCCCTCCGCATTAGAATATTCTATTGGCATATATTGAATCATCCCAATAGCAGTTTTATTATCATCAACAGCAAGCTTAACTCCTAATCCTTTTTCTTTCATTTTGGCATACCACTTTCCTTTGTGATCCCCTGCCTCTTTCATCTCATCTGACCAGTCTTCTAAGCAAACTAAGTAAGTTTTTTTATATCCTTCTGTGAGATCTACAATTTCCATTATCCTAAACCTATTATTTGTATTCTATATATTAGAATTAAATTTTCTTTTTAATTCTTCTAGGAGCATAAATTTATAATTTTTTAAAATTCCAAAGTAAAATTATATATTACTAAATTTTTTCTTATGAATATAGAATGGTACTCCAT
>JBATUM010000012.1:0-16306 GCA_049671145.1 Promethearchaeia archaeon | reverse complement strand
CAACTGAAGGATGCGTTACAATAACTTTTTCAACTTCAGAAGTATAAACGTGTTCTCCGCCAGATATTATCATATTAGCTTTTCTATCTACAAGTGTATAAAAACCCTCTTCATCTTTTTTCCCCATATCACCAGCACTAAAAAATTCTCCTTTAAAAGAATCTTTAGTCTTTTCTGGTAATTTGTAATACTCATCAAACATTTGTGGCCCACGGGAATATAATTCACCAATTTCTCCAACAGATACTGAATTCCCTTCTTCATCTAAGAGTTTTATACAATCTGTTCCAATGCATTCTTTCCCAATAGAACCTAATTTATTCATCTGGTCTTCAGGTCTGAGGAGTGTTACAAGTCCTGCTTCTGTTGAACCGTAAGCTTCAAAAAGTTTCGTTTTTTTAAAAAGTTGCATTACTTCTAATTTCATTTGTTTAGTTGCAGGAGCCGAAGAAGTTAATAATGCCCTCACATGGCTAAGGTCATACTTTTGTTTTACTTCCTCCGGAAGGCTTAATATTAGATTATAATGAGTAGGGATCATCGAAGTAAACGTTATTTTCTCTTGATCAATTATCCTTAAAACCTCTTCGGGATCAAATTTATACTCAATATGGATATAAACTGAGGATCCTAGGTATGTAAAAACAAACGAGTAGAATGTAGAATTTACATGGGACAGTGGCATCAGAATCATTCCATAATCTTGAGGTCTGAATGAGAATTCTGCTTCATTAATTAGAAAAAATGCAATGTAAGATCGGTGGGAACGAACTACTCCTTTTGGCCTCCCAGTGGTACCTGATGTATAGAGAATAACCCATGTATCTTCTGGATTAACTTTTACAGAAGGATGCGTATTCTCTCCTATTTTTACAATATCTTCAAAATATTTCCAACCCTCTGCTGGTTGATCGGCTATTAATATACGTTCTACATTTTCAAAACCTAATTCCTTAGCTCTTTGCCATATTTTCTCAGTAGCCTCATAGAATCTAGATTCTACAAATAACCATTTTGCATCTGAATTATTAATTACAAATGAAATTTCATCTGGGTGTAAGCGAAAATTTAAGGGAACGATTATAAATCCCCCTTTAGCAGCAGCTACATAAATTTCCATAAATTCAATGCAATTATTAGATAAAACAGCTAATTTATCACCTTTTTTTATCCCACTTTTTAGAATTCCATTGGCAAGTTTATTAGACCTTTCATTTAATTGTTTAAATGTTAATTGTCGTCTTGCATCTTTTAAAGCAAGTTTGTCTGGATATTTATTTGCATTAACATTAATTATTTCACCAATATTAAGCCATGTCATACAATTATCCTCCTTTCTTAAAAGCATTCATTTGAATAAATAATTTCTCTGTTTTAATGACTCAGAACGATTTCAAAAATATTTTAATCTTATTTTAAACATCTAAATTATATAAAAAATTTTACCTTTTCCCACATTTATGGGATTTTTCTCTGGAAATCGTGTATCATAAATTTAATCTGAAATAAAAATCTAATTACAGTTAAATAAATAATAAAAATGATTTAAAAATGAGTTTACAAGGATGTTTAGCAAGTCGTAAAGACTGCTCCGGGGCGAGTAAAACTTTATCAATGAGAGAGATCTTAGATATTTGTAAATCGACCACCCAAGCAGCACCCTCAAAGTCTTTATTTGTAGTGTTACCTAAAGGAAAGGATTACTCTGGTGGAATATATTTGTATAAAAATTGCGAGTTGACATTAATTACAGATAAAGGAAAAACCGAATATTCAATGGAGCTCTATCCAGAATTGATTTGGAAAGAATCAATCGAGCTAGATGAGTTAATCGATGTAGGGCTTATTTGGCAATATCTTTCATTAAAAGTGGGAAGTATGGGACTTGGAGTGTCACAACGCGCAAGAGCTCCAAAA
This sequence comes from Promethearchaeia archaeon, assembly GCA_049671145.1. Lineage (GTDB taxonomy): Archaea > Asgardarchaeota > Lokiarchaeia > Sigyniarchaeales > SOKP01 > SOKP01. The sequence goes on along the minus strand of JBATUM010000012.1, from coordinate 14,389 downwards.
AAATTTAATAAACTCATTAATAATGAACTCAATCAAAACTATGCCTTTTTATATTCAGTAGCAGTTCGAGAAAGAGATCGAGGGGCTTTCGTAGAAGATACATTAAAACCTCTTCAAAATGAAGTTGAAAGTGGTACTATATTACTCGACACTCCAGCATGCTATAAAGATCGCGCAATCTATAAGAATCAATATGAGGGGCTACCATTAGATACTGCCATATTTAATCAGACGGAAAAAAAAACTCCGAATCATGCGACCTTACATGAGATCTCTCAATTATTATGGGCTTGCCAAGGGGAAAATGATCATGCTACTCATGGAAACAGAGATGCTTTAGAGAAAAACGGGTATGGCAGAGTCCATGCTTCTGGCTGCGCAGGATATGCTGTTTATCCAATAGTTATTGTGGAAGAGCTTGCTAACCTACCAAAGGGATCTTACATATATAATCCTATTGGATATTCGGCGTTAAATAGATGGATTAAAGTGAATGATAAAATAACATATGATCATTTTCTTCAGCATTTTACTTTAGATAGTTCTAAGATAGAAATTGAAAAGGAATTTAGTGCTAATTTATCTAATTATGCTATTCTACTATGTATTGATAGAAAGAAGCCATGTGCTGGACCTATGCATAGAGTTATGAATATAAAATATTGGGCTGAAATTGAAGCAGGGATGGCATTGGCAGGGTTACAATTACAGGCAAATGCTTTAGGTTTAAAATGGCAAAAAATGATTTTATCAAATCCAGATGATATTAAATATAGAAAACTATTCAATCTTGATTCTGTCGAACAATCGATAAACTATTTAGCATCGAAACTGGTAAATCAGGCGAAAAATGAGAGATTATCACTTAAAGGTCAGTTAGTACCAACTGTTTTATTTTATCTACAATAATTCAAGTTTAAAAAATAATCAATAATAGTTGATTCTTAATTTGATTAATCATCTTAACAAATCTCTTGATCAATTTAAAATAAAAAAAGGAAAATAAAAATTTACATAACTATTACTTGTGCTATTCCACTAGTAACTACTTCATCCTTTTGATTGTAAACCTTGGTTTCCACATCAAGAAATTGTAATGTTCCACTTTTACCTTCTTTAGTATATTTCTTTGTAATTGTTGCCACTGCTGTTGCTGTATCGCCAATATAGACAGGTTTTTTGAATACAACTTTTTGGGAAGCATAAAGCGCCCCTGGACCAAATAGATGAGCACCAAGTACTGCTGAAATTAAAGCAGAACTAAAAGCACCATGAACAACCCGTTTGCCAAACATTTGAGTCTTTGCAAATTGCTCATTAATATGTAAAGGATTGAAATCTCCTGATATACCTGCAAATAGCGTTACATCTGCCTCAGTTATAGTTTTTGCAAATGAAGCAGAATCTCCTACGTTAAAATCTTCAAATTTAACGATTTTTAGTGTTGACATAGATTAAGTTAATGAAAAAATAGATTAAAATTTTGACTAAAAAATTACAATTTTTAGTTGACGGAATTTTAGAAGATGGAACAGCTGAACCAATTATGTAAAAGGGAGAATGGGCTTTTAAGGTATAATTTGAATTAAAATTACATTAATTCTACTAAATCCATTTCATTCTCTTTATTTTTAGTTCGCTTGATATAGATTGTTCGTAAATTATCAAAATCAGCTTTGAAACATTCTTGACAATCCTCCATTTCATTAGGAGTAGCAGGTTCAACACGTACTTCATACCCAATCGATTCATACAATTCTACATATTCATTTACTCTATTTTCTTCAACTGTAAATCCTTTTTCCCAGTCCTTTCCTCTGATTGGAAGATCTAGTTTTTTTTCATCTTTTCTTTTTTCTTTATCTGACACCACTGTTAATCAGTTCCATTTCTATTTTCTTTCTCGAATCTACATTAGATATTATGATACTGTTCGGTTTAAATATTACTCTTTTTTATGTTCCGTCTTAATTGTGCTTTTAGTGGAATTTTATTCCCACTAAACGTTTTCTATTAACAAATTTTAAATTATTTTGTAAAATTATCTAAGAATAATAATAAAAATAAAAGAAATCAAAAAAATCAAGTATAGATGTGTTAGTAATGACTTATACAAAAGAACCAAATTTTACTCCAAAGGATCCAAAAGAATTTGATTTTAAGGAAATAATTTATGAAAAGAAAGATTGGAAAGCAAAAGTTACGATTAACAGACCTGAAGTTTATAACGCTTATTCAACCCTCACATTAATGGAAATGATTGAAGCATTTCATGATGCTGCGTGGGATAATAAAGTTGCAGTTATTATCTTAACAGGTGCTGGTGACAAAGCATTTTGCACCGGTGGTGACGTAAAAGAATATAGAGAAAGATTTACAATTCAACCTGCTGAATATTGGAAATGGATGTCCATCTTTCAAGAAGCTCACGATGTATTCCGCAATATTGGAAAACCGACGATCGCAAGAATTAATGGAATCGTCGCAGGTGGAGGTAATGAATGGCAAATGGCATGTGATTTAGCAATAGCAGCAGAACACGCAACAATCCAACAAGTAGGAACGAGAGTAGGTTCCGTGGCATGTGGAGGTGCGACTCAATGGTTACCTATCATAGTTGGTGATCGTCGTGCTAGAGAAATTCTATATCTATGTGAGCCAATCTCAGCTAAAAAAGCAATGGAATGGGGCTTGGTTAATGAAGTAGTACCCTATGCTGATCTAGATGATGCAATAGATAAAATGTCTCAGAAACTTATTGATAAATTTCCAGAATGCATGAGATATACGAAACAACAGGTTAATTTCTGGAAGGACTTTGTTTGGCATCAAACTATTGGACATGCAAAAGATTGGTTATCAATTCACTATGCTTCTTGGGAACCACTTGAAGGGATGTCTGCATTTGTAGAAAAACGCCCTCCAAATTATAGAGGTATACGAGAAAGCCCTCATCCAGAATTTTTATGGGGACCCCCCTCTAAAACATGCCCTTCATGTCAAGCTAAAAACATGCCTTCTGACTTTAAGTATTGCGGTGTGTGTGGAAAAGAAGTTTAAAAGTAAAAATAACCAAATTGGGTGAAATTATGTTGAAAGGCGATTTAATTTTAGTAGAAAAAGCCAATAATATTGGGAAAATAATTTTCAACAATGGTCCATTGAATATTTTAACAATACAAATGATGGAGCAAATCAACAAGGCTCTTGAAGGTTTTCTCGAAGATGAATTATTAAAAGCAGTCATTTTCGATCATAATGGAAAAGCCTTTTCAGCAGGAGTTGATGTTAGTGATCATATGGGGGATAAAGCTCCTAAAATGATTAAGGAATTTCATAATATTTTTAGAAAGCTTAATAAGTTAAAATGTCCCACTATTGCAAGCATTAAAGGAGCTGCGCTTGGTGGAGGGTGTGAAATTGCTATATTCTGTGATATTGTACTTACGTCAACTAAAGCAAAATTTGGACAACCCGAAATAAAGGTAGGTGTATTTCCCCCTATTGCTGTATTAGTCTTTCCTCAAATCATTGGAAATAAAAAAGCCTTTGAACTTATTATGTTAGGTGAAATAATTGATGCTAATGAAGCTCAAAAACTTGGGATTTCCAATTATGTTTTTCCTCATGAATCATATCAACAAGAATTTACTAAATTTATTGAATCATTTAATGATTTAAGCAGCATTATTTTGCAATATACCAAAAAGGTATTCAGTTTAGCACTAGGAATCGATTTTGAAACTCAATTAGATAAAATTGAAGATTTTTATCTCAAAGATTTGATGGCAACACATGATGCAAATGAAGGATTACAAGCGTTCTTAGAGAAACGATCACCCAATTGGCAGAATCGTTAATTTTTTTAATTTTGATAAGAATTAGGTTTAAATTATAATAAAAATAAAAAAAATTGTAGGAATTTGAAATGAAAGCAGCCGTTTTTGAAAAGGTTAAGGAACCTTTAAAATTAGATGATAATTATCCTAATCCCAGTATCGGAAGCGAATTAGGTCAAACTATAATAGAGATAGAAGGTTGCGGTGTTTGTCATACTGATTTTGGTTATCTAGAACATGGTGTGCCAACTGTTAAGCAGCCCCCTCTTATTTTAGGTCACGAGATATCAGGAAAAATCAAAGAAGTAAGTGAGGATGTGAAAAACTTTAAAGAAGGGGATCATGTTATTATTCCTGCTGTACTCTCCTGTGGCTACTGTGTTAATTGTAGAACTGGTCGAGAAAATATTTGCAGTAATCAAATAATGCTTGGTAATCACATTGATGGCGGATTTGCAGAACAAATTAAGGTACCTATAAAAGATGTGGTTCATCTACCAACCGAATTATCATTAGAAGAGAGTTGTATCATATCGGATGCGATATCAACACCTTATCATGCTGTAAAAAATCGAGGTCAAGTAAGACCTGGTGACTGGGTAGTGGTTATTGGTTGTGGTGGTATTGGTTTAAATGTGGTTCAAAATGTAAAGGTGGCAGGTGGGTTACCGATAGCTGTCGATATAGTCCCCAAAAAGTTAGAAGTTGCTAAACAAATTGGAGCTGTGGAGACTATTTTAGCAAAAGACATGGATGAAAGAGAAATCGTTGGAACTATTCGAAAATTAACAGGAGGAGGAGCGGATATTGCATTTGAGGCAATTGGGCATCCTTCAACAATGAAACAGGCATTTAATAGTTTGCGAACTGGAGGTCGTTTGATTGCGGTGGGATATTCACCTAAACGTTGGGATGGATTTGATATTGGTCGTGTTATGTTTCGAGAAATGGAAATAATGGGAAGCCTTGGTTGCCGTCCCGTGGATTATCCACACATTATTGAATTAATAAAAATTGGTTCACTTCAGCTTAAGCCACTAATTACACATAAATTCCCACTTACAGAAATCAATGAAGCATTTGATGTTATGCGTCAGGGAGAAGGAATTCGAATTATTATCTTATGTCAAAAATAAAAGTTTAATAAAGTTTTTAATTTATTTATTCAAATTCCCAAAATAGAATGAATCAAGGGGATATTTGAATTAAAAATAGTTAAATAAAAATTATTATAGAATCTGTATGAATGGAGGCAATAAGGTTGTTTAATCAATTCAAAGAGTGGTACGAAAATCGACATGAATATGCGAAAAAGTGGAAAGAACGTACTGGTAGAAAAGTAATAGGATATTTCTGTACATATGTACCCGAAGAGATCCTCTATGCTGCAGATATTCTACCAGTAAGGATATTGGGTAGCCACGAACCACAAGATGTCTCAGAACCGCATATTTTTGCTATGTTTTGCCCTTTCTGCCGTGATTGTTTAGCACAGGGGCTAAAGGGTAGATTTGACTATCTTGATGGAATTACAATTGCTCAAAGTTGTCTCCATATTAGACAGGCTTTCACAAGTTGGGATCTCCATATTCCTGTGGATTTTAAATATTATTTACCACATCCTATGCACGTTCAAAGCCCTCATGCCGTTCCTTATTTAACTGAAGAACTAAAAGAATTTAAGAAGGCAATTGAAGAGTGGACCGGAAAACAAATAACAGAAGAGGACCTCAAACGAGGAATTGAGATTATGAATACTAATCGACGTCTTTTGCAACAAGTATATGAACTTAGAAAAAAGCCAAATCCACCATTGACGGGTCTTGAAGCAATGCTGATGGTCATCTCTTCTCAAATGACTGATAAACGAGAACATAACAAAGTATTAGAAGAACTTTTACAGAAACTTCCCTCAAGAAGTTTAGATGAACCGGGTGAACGACTTATGATATTAGGCTCTGAGGATGATGATACTGAATTTATAGCAATGGTTGAAGATTTAGGTGCGAGAATTGTTATTGATGAGCATTGTACTGGCACTCGATATTTTTACGAGGAAGTAAATACAAATGGAGATGCACTAGTTTCAATAGCAGAACGGTATGTGAAACGAATAGCATGCCCAAGCAAAGATTGGCCTAAACGAACAAGACTTAATCACATTGTAAAATTAGCAAAAGAATATGATGTACAAGGAGCAATCGTTATGCAGATGAAGTTTTGCGACCCCCATGAGCTTGATACGCCTGCAATCAAGGAAGCTTTAGAGAATGACGTTGGTATTCCCACAATATTCCTTGAATTCGATGTAACTGTACCAATTGGCCAATTTAAAACTCGGGTTGAGGCATTTTTAGAAATAATTAGAGAGGAGGATCTTTTTTAGGAGGGATTAAAATGGTTGAAACAAAATATCCAACAGAACAATTAAAATGTTGGAATAGTGCTAAAAGTCTTAGGGAGAATTATTATAAAGATTTTGCTGAGGCTCATGAAAAAGGTGGAATTAGATGGGTAGGAGGAGCATGGTCTTTCGATGCCATTCCTGCTGGTTTAGGAGATGATGTTTATTCCTTAACGGGAGAGCCGTATGGCGCAACTATTGCATTTAATGATAAATTTGCTTTGGAATGTCAAGAAGCAACTGAAGCCAAGGGATATGCACGAGATCTCTGTTCCTACATGCGTAATTATTGGGGATCAATCCTTATAGATAAATATGCATGGCCACAATTTTCTGAGGAATTTCCCAAACCAGATTTTATATGGCAAGACCATATTTGTTGTTCCCACGCGAAATGGTATCAAGTAGCAAGTGATCTCGAAGGAGGGATTCCTATGTTCAGTATTGATGTTTCAGTAGGACCTTATGAAGAACGCACAGAACATAAAATCAATTATATTGTAGGACAGATGCATGATGGAATCAGGTTCCTTGAAGAAGTAACTGGGAGAGATTACGATGATGAACTATTAATAAAAGCAGTTTACAATGAATTTCGTTCCTGTCATTATTGGTCTGCGATATGTGAACTTAATAAAGCAATCCCTGCTCCTTTAGATGAGAAATCTATGTATTCTTTATATGTTCTAGGTACTTTAAGAAAATCAGCTCAATGGACAGCAGACTTTTATGAAAAAGAACTATATCCTGAAGTAAAAGATCGTGTAGCACGAGGTATAGCTGCTATAGGAAATGAAAAATGTCGAATTATGACAGATACTCAACCTCCATGGGCATTTTTAAGAATTTTTCGCTATTTAGAACAATATGGGTGCGTCTCAATAGGAAGTCTTTACACATTTGGTCTTATTGGATTATGGGAAGTAAAAGAAGATGGAACATGGGGTCCAAAGACTATTCCAGACATAGAGCTAACTAATAGGGATGAGGCTCTAAGAGCTCTTGTTGATTGGAATTTGAGCAAGCCAGAATGGCAGCATTTTTATCACCCAAAACTCAAATCTGACATGATGATTCGTATTGCTAAAGAATGGAAATTAGATGGGGTATTTCTGCATTATAATAGGGGATGTGAAGGATTAAGCCTTGGAATTGCAGAGAATCGTTTAGCTATTCAAAAAGCGGGGATTCCAACAATGCCATTTGAAGGAAACATGGGGGATGAACGAGAATTCGATCTTGAGAGAACTATGAAGCGTGTGGATGCTTTCATGGAATCATTAGGATTAGAGAAAATGAATTTTTAATCAATTAAGAACAGTTTTATAATAATTATAGTTTTAAAATCAAGCAAAAAATTTACTAATAAGAATTTATGGATAAGAATTGATTTAATATGATAACTGCTGGAATTGATTGTGGATCTAAGAATATTAAAGTGGTTCTTTTAAAAGAAAAAATGATTTTATCAACAGCCTCGGTTTTGAGCGGATTCGACCAAGAAGAATCAGCAGAGCAAGCATTAAATAGTGCTATTGAAAAGGCAGAAATTAAACGTGAAGACATTAAACATATTACGGCGACTGGAGCTGGAATGGAAGCTATTTCTTTTGCAAATGATAATGTTACAACTATAACTTGTGACGGTCGTGGAACATTTTTTCTTTTCCCATCAGTTCGTACTATTATCGATATCGGAGCAGAAGAAGGATTGGTAGTAAAAATCGATGATAAGGGAAAAGTCAAGGATTTTGGAATAAATGAGAAATGCGCTGCTGGAGCTGGTGCGTTTATTGAAGCCATGTCAAGAGCATTAGAAGTAGATATCGAAATTATGGGAGAACTTTCTTTAAAATCAACAAAACAAATACCTATGAATGCGCAATGTACAATTTTTGCTGAATCTGAAGTCGTTTCATTGATTCACCAAAAAACGTCTAAGGAAGATATAATTAGTGCGGTACATGATGCTATTGCTGATAGAAACACAAGTATGGTACGTCAAATTGGCATTGAGCAAGACTTAGCTTTGATAGGTGGTGTTGCAAATAATATAGGATTTGTAGATTCAATGAATAGAAATCTAGGATTTGATCTTCTAGTACCCAAAGATATTATAGCCCCAGAATATGTTAGTGCATTGGGGGCAGCACTTATAGCACAAGATAAAATTGGAGGTTGAAATAATGTCAGATACACAATCAGAAAAGGAATATTGGAGATGGACTGAATCTCGTTATACCAACCCTGACTTAAAATGGGAAGATGGTGATATCATCTCAGCAGGGGTGGATGTTGGATCAGTCAGCACTCAAGCTGTAATAATGATAGATGGTGAAATCTATTGTTATAGCAGCATGAGAACTGGTAGTAATAGTCCAGACAGCGCAAATAATGCTATGGATTGGGCACTTGAGGGTACTGGTCTAACTTTAGATAAGATTCAATATATTGTTGGAACTGGTTATGGTCGAGTTAATGTTTCATTCGCAAAACGAGCAATCACAGAAATCGCGTGCCATGCACGAGGTGCTAACTTTATTTATGGCCCTGAGATAAGAACGGTTTTAGATATGGGGGGTCAAGATTGTAAAGCAATACGTTGTGATCAACGTGGTAAAGTGACTGCTTTCCTCATGAATGATAAATGTGCAGCGGGAACTGGAAGAGGAATGGAAGTTTTTGCAGATTTACTTCAAGTGCATATTAATGACGTAGGAAAAATGTCTTTAGAAGTTGATGAAGAACCTGAACCAGTTAGTAGTACCTGTGTAGTATTTGCAAAATCAGAAGCAGTTGGATTACTCAGAAAAGGTTGGCCAAAGGAAAAAGTATTAGCCGCTTATTGCTCAGCTATGGCACATCGTGTGGTAACTCTATTATTACGGCTTGGAATAGAAGAAAAATTTGCTATAACTGGTGGAATCGCTAAAAATATTGGAGTTGTCAAACGAATCGAAGATGAATTAAATCTTAAAGCCCCCGAGCCTAATATCGATCCACAACTTGCAGGAGCTATTGGTGCCGCCTTATTTGCTAAAGCCCTTATCGAAAAAGAACGCAAGAGAGCTTAAATCCATTACAATTAATAATAAATTTATAATAAATAAAGATAATTATAGAAAAATGACGAAGGCAAATTATGGTTATAAAGATGGAAGTGGAGAATATTTTATAACGATAGATACTGATATGTGCAACTCATGTGGCAAGTGCGTAGAAGTATGCCCTGCTAGTGTCTTAGATATGGCTGAAAATGAATTAGATCCATTGAGCGATGAGATAATAGCAGTTGTTTCAGAAAATCATCGTAAGAAAATTAAATACTCATGCGCTCCTTGTAAACCTAGTGGTGAAACAAAAGAACTACCTTGTGTAAAAGCCTGTGAACCGGGAGCAATATCTCATTCTTGGTAAGAAAATCATATGTTAAATTAAAAAGTTCGAAATTAAAACTATTAAACTCAGTATTTCAATTAAAAAGTAATTAATTCTTTAATTAATTATAACTAAAGAGTGTTAATTATGGATACAATCTCAATAACTATTAATGGAACAAAAATTGATGTCAAGAAAGCAATTACTATTTTAGAAGCCTCACAAGATGCGGGAATATATATTCCCAGTCTTTGTGCACATCCTGATTTACCCCCTCTAGTGGGTTTAAAGCCAAATGAATATATTTTCCAAGGGAATACTAGATTTAAAAGTGAAAATCCAACCAATTCAGCTCAAGGACATCAAGGGTGCCAACTTTGTGTTATAAAAATAGAAGGTATTGAGGGCTTACAAACCTCCTGTAGTACCATTGTAGAAGAAGGTATGATAATCTCAACTGATTCATCAGAAATTCAAGCTCTACGCCTAGAGAAGTTAAAAGGAATTCTTTCGCAACACCCCCATGCATGCTTGATGTGTGCCCAACTTGAGGGTTGTAGCCGTGAACCATGTTCACCTAATGTCCCGGTGGATGAACGTTGTTGCCCAATATTAGGGCGATGTGAATTACAAAGAGTAGTTGAATATATCGGAATTCGAGAAGACACTCCACGATACAAGCCCCAAGGACGTGAAATTATAGAAAATGAACCATTATTTATCCGAAATTATGAATTATGTATTGGATGTACTAGGTGTGTTAGAGTTTGTCGCGATGTTCGTGGTATTGAAGCCTTAGGGTTTGTTTATTCTAATGGAGAAACTATAGTTGGAAGTCTTGCACCTTCTCTTAAAGAATCCGGTTGTAAATTTTGTGGAGCCTGTGTTGAGGTTTGTCCTACAGGAGCACTCACGGATAAAGATATCCTTTGGGCTGAACGTGAAAAATTGCTTGTCCCTTGTAGAGATACTTGTCCATTAGGAATTGATGTGCCGCGATATATTCGATTAATTTCAGAGAAAAAATTTGCTGAAGCAGCATCAGTAATAAGAGAAAAAACACCTTTTCCTTCGGTTCTTGGAAGAGTATGCTTCCATGATTGTGAAATTACATGCCGTCGGAGCCAAATTAATGATCCTATTGCTATATGTGCTTTAAAACGATTTGCAATGGACCATGATAGTGATTTATGGAATTCAAAAATAAATATCAGCCCCCCAACGGGAAAAAAAATAGCAGTGGTAGGTTCTGGTCCTTCAGGACTCACAACAGCTTATTATTTAAAAAGGATTGGACATTCGGTCACAGTTTTTGAAGCTAATTCTTATGTAGGTGGCATGTTAAGAGTAGGAATTCCAGAATATCGATTACCACGAGCAGTGCTTGAAAAAGATCTTGAACATATATTAAGTATAGGAATTGATATTCAAACTGATAAAGTTATAGGTGAACATTTATCATTTGAAGATTTGAAAGAACAGGGCTTTAATGCTATTTTTTTAGCCATTGGCGCTCAAAATACTAAAAAACTAAATATAGAAGGGTCTAATTTGCCAAACATTCTCTGGGGTCTTGATTTTTTGAAAAAAGTCAATCTTGGTGAAGAAGTTAAAGTAACAGATAATGTTATCGTTATTGGTGGAGGAAATGTAGCTATAGATGTAGCCTTAACAGCTCAACGATTAGGGGCTAAAAATATTCAATTAACGTGTCTAGAATGTAGAGAAGAGATGCCCGCTCATGAGTGGGAAATTCAAAAAGCGATAGACGAAGGTATAACATTAAATTGCTCATGGGGTCCAAAACAAATTACTGATACAAATGGTGAAGTGTCTGAGGTTGAGCTTATCCATTGTGATTCGGTATTTGATGACAATGACTCATTTAATCCTATCTTTGACGAAACCAATATAAAGTCTATTGAAACGGATATGGTAATAATAGCTATAGGCCAAATCCCTGATTTATCTGTTTTGGGAAATGAAAGTAAAATTAAAATCTCTACAGAAGGGTTAATTCAAATTAGAGAAGAAACCTTTGAGACGAATATCCCCGGAATATTTGCAGGTGGTGAAGTTATAAGTAGCCCTGGTTCGGTAGTAGATGCAATTGAAATGGGGCGAAAAGCTGCTTCTTCAATTGATAAGTATTTAGAAGGTAATGGTGAAATTGAAGATATCTTCGTCGAATCCGATGTATCTAATCCGTGGTTGGGACGTGATGAAAAATTTTATGATAAAACACGAGCTCAAATGCCACTTTTATCACTAGAAGAACGCCAAAGTAGTTTTAACGAAATTGAACTAGGCTTTAATGAAAGTATAGCTATAGAGGAAGCTAATCGATGTTTAAAATGTGATTTACGTTTTGAAATATCTACTGTGATACTTCCACCTCAAAAATGGTTAGAATTGACTATTGAAAATATACAAACCGTGCCAGAAACTGAAGGTGCCATTCAAATTTTAAATGAGAAGCAAGAAATTATTTTCATAAAAGGAACACCTAATTTACGCCAAATTTTGGAAGAACAATTAAATACAAACTCAAAGGCTTGCTTCTTTAACTATGATGAAGACCCAATGTATACAAAAAGAGAAAGTGAGTTGCTTCAACAATTTATGCTGGAATTTGGAAGATTTCCAGAAAATAATGAAGATTTAGATGATGATCTTTTTTAATTTTTGTTAAGTAACGAAAATTATTCACTAATTGTGAAAGGATAAACAAAAATTACTATAATTCCTCAACAATTTCATAACCATTTTGTTTAAGAACTTCGATTCCATTTTCATTGTCATCTAGTCTGAATATTATTAATGCTTGGTCATCAACTATACTCGTATAAAGATATTCAATATTTAAATTATTTGAACCAAAGAGTTTAGCAATTTTATATAATGCTGTAATGTTATCAGAAATTCTAACAGCTACTACCTTAGTAACTGAATATAAGAGCTTTCTTTCTTCTAATAGTTTAGTACATTCTTCAAATTGATCAACCAAAAGTAATAATAGACCATAATCTTCTGTCTCTGCCACTGTAAGAGATCTAATATAAATTTTATTATCCATTAATACCTCAAAAAATTCGGAAAGTTGTCCCGGTTTATTACGAAGAAAAACTGAAATCTGATTTATCGACATAATTTTAGAATTAGAAAATAATTATAATTAAAACATTCAACTTAATTAAATTAGAAATATAGATTCTTTAAAAATAATACTAAAATAATTCATAATTGAATTTTAAACGGTTTACTACTTAATTTTTTAAGTTTAGTTTTCTTCAAATTAATATATCGAAGTTAAATGTAGGGACATTTTTACTATCTAAATATTCTTTAAAAAATTGTATTAAATAATTAATAGTACGGAAAAGGTGGTCTAAGTGATGAAATGGGAATTTGAGTTCGATGAAAGGTTAAAATGGACAGCCGAGTTGCGCGATAATTTATATAACAAAGCAAACCTTGCTCAAAAGAAGAATTTATTAGAAGTAGGATGCGTTACTGGTGAACTACTTAAAGAAATTGGAGTCATGTATGACTTAAAATTACATGGTATAGATAACGATGCAATAAAAATTGAATATGCAAGAGTAAACCTTGAAAAGAATATGATTGATGCAAAATTAATGGTAATGGATATATCAAATAATTCTTTTGAGGATGAGATGTTTGATGTTATAATTTCCTATTTTACCTTTCTATGGATAAAGGATTTGAAAAAATCCATATCAGAAATTCATAGAATTTTAACCAATGATGGTATATTCTTGATTTTAGGAGAACCAGACTTTGGGGGATTAATTGAATACCCTGATACTAATTTGAAAAAAGAAATAATGTATAATATTAAAAATCTGGGTGGAGATCCTGCTATAGGAAGAAAATTAAACCAATATTTCACAGATCAGTTTAAAGTAATAGAGCACTTTTGTACTAGTCTTCCTTGGATTCCTAACATAGATTTAATAAATTTACATAAAGAAATTGATTTCTATGAAGAGAATTTAAATCCAAAACAATTTGATATAAATTTAATGAGGACTAGTATCGATTCAGAAAAATATTTCTTGTTTATACCTATTTTTAGTTATCATCTAAGGAAAATTTAAAGTTAAATATGAAATCCAAAGCTTTTTATAAGAGAAAGAAGAAGAACAAAAAACTATAAGGCTAATCAGAAGAATTTTGCTTCAATTTTTCAAATAATTTTTTATATTCATCAATATATTTTTCATCGTCAGTGTCTCTAATTTTTTGTAAAAGTTCAACAGATTTCGTTAAAGTTTCTGATCGTTTCTTAATCTTTTCCTTATATAAATCCTTTCTATATTGTGATTTTGCTAGTTTCAATTCATTTTTAATTTTTTCAATAGATATTTCTATTTTCTTTTGAGACGCTATAACTGAATTAGTAAGTTGTTTTTTTCTTTGCTCTAATTTAATACAGTTTTCACAGATCAAATCTCCCGATTCTTTCCCTCCTTTTTTAATCATATAAGGATTCCCACAATGAGAACATTTAACTAACTTAACAATGAGTTTATTTTCGTCGGAATCGGGCATGGACTGAAACAACTAAAATTTTAGATTATGTACTTACTAGTTTAATAACTTTATTATAATTTAATTTTTGATTTTTTTGTTTGATTTATCTTTTAAGAATATTTATGATGAATTAGATATGTATGTGTATAGAGTTTTTTTACAAGTTAGCTTTTTTTTGGTTTTAGGCTCTTTAGTAAGGTCAGATAACAAT
>JBATUM010000011.1:0-19532 GCA_049671145.1 Promethearchaeia archaeon | reverse complement strand
ATATTTAATCCTATACCATAAGTCTTAAGCAATTCAATTGTTTTTTTTTGTTCAGAAAAACTAGCTTGATAATCTCTAAACCATTTATTTAATATTTTAATTTGGTCATATTTGTGTTTAATTTTTGGATCTTGCATTGCTTTTGAATCTCCAAACCGTATTTTCCGTTCATAATCCAATTGTGAATCTGAATAAATTTTATCAGAAGGAGATGTTTCAAAATCTATTCTTTCATCTAATATTAGTCCACAATCTTTACAAACAAGATATCCTCCATCTTGTTCTAGGTTCTGGTGTTCACATTTAGAGTTCTCAGAGGAATATTCTCTTTTTTTTTTCAAAAATAGCTCAATCTAAAATTTTTTTAAAAAATTTGACAATATTTCAAAAAGAATAATATGTTAAATTTTTATTTAAATTTTTATAAAATGACATCAAATTAAATATTATAAATAACTTTACAAATATCAAAAACTTGAATAAAACTGGGAGATTAAAAATGAAAAAAGATACAATTTTCAAATATTTAACCTATTTTAGCATAGGTTTCATAATAGTAATTTTGATCGAATTAATCGCTATAATTTTATTTAGCACGATAATTGAACTAAATTTAGGGCCTTATACCGTAAATTTAATTACTTTAATGTTTGTTTCAGAATTTACTTCATTTGACGTAATATTAGAATGGATATTATTACTTACAACTATTTGTGGCTTTTTGGCTTTAAATATTGCCTTATGTATCATTTCCATAAAAAAGAAAAAAGGCGATATCTTATTAGCAAAATTCCTTCTTATGATTGGAATGTTTTTTCTAATCTCCGGTTTTATTAAAATGTTTTCAATTTATCTTTTAGCTCATAGTGTAATTCAATATAATAGTAGTTCAATTATTTTTCAAACAGCTCTCTACACAGATTCTATTACACCACTTTTAGGTGCTGTAATGTGGATTTATTTTTCGGCTGTAACAATGAGTATCTTAATATCAGGGCTTGTTTTTGGCGGAATTGGACTTAATTTTATGATAAGCATGGAAGAAAAAAGAACTACTTAAAATTATTAAAAAATTTAAAAAAAAGTCTTAAAATATTCAGGATAATTTACTTCTAATTTGTTTTGCTCTACTTCTTAAAGTAACTTCTGTTATTTTTGCTATTTCTGCTACTAAACTCTGTGTTTTTCGAATTGAACCATCTTTAGCAGCAATATAAATACATGCTGCGGCTAATCCTTTTGGATCTTTACCTGTACGTTTCAATCCATTACTAGATGCTTTTTTTAGCATTTCTATTGCGTTTTTTTGAATATTCATAGGTAACTCTAATTCATTTCCAAATCGATATACTAAACTTTCTGCGGTAATAGGTTGATATCGTAATCCTAATTCAGGTAATACTTCACGGATTATCATAGCTAAACTTCTATGAACCGTTCTTCTAGGAGTTAATGAAGCTTCGCATAATTCATCTAATAATCGAGGAAAATCATGTACTCTTATTGCAGCATATAAAGATCCTGCTATAAACCCATTAATTGAACGCCCCATTGTTAACTTTTTCTTCGCAACAATACTATATACTTTCCAAGCTGTTTCACTGATGTATTCTGGAATGTTTAATTTAGATGTAAGCATTTTTAATTTAGGTTTAGCTTCCCAAAAATTCCTTTCAATACTTGAAATTAATGAATTTTGGATTTTAGATAATCTCGAAAAAAGAGCTTGTTCTTTAGGACCAATTGATTTTCCTTTAGAATCTATCTTTGTGGTGGGTAACATAGTTCTAGGACCGAAGTCTCTCCATCTGGGTTCAGTCCTACGTCTAGTTTGAACTTCTTCTGCAGTGTAAGCTCTTCTTTCATTTCCAACATAAGTTCTTTCTAAAATCATTCCACAATTTAAACAAACTTTATTTCCATCTCTCTCTTCGATACTTGGGTTTTCACAGCATTCACAAACTTGTAAATTATCATCTAATTTTTTGTTTTTTAGAAGATCTCGATAGTTATTTTGCATGATAACTCACTGTGAATAAAATGTTAAGAATTATATCCATTTTAACAAAATTTTTCTTAAAGAATTAGACATTATTATTCCTTTAATATTAACATATTATCATAGTCGCATTTATAAACCTTTGCCCCAAATGGTGAACATCTTTGAATGTTATCTCCCATAATATTCCCATTTTATCGAAATTTTTCAATAGACTATTAAAAGCGACTATTAAAAGCGATAAAAATTTTAATTAAATAATAAATAGATTCATTAATCAAATTACTAATTTAAGAGGATATTATATTGGATTTTTATGAAGTTGTGAAAAAAAGAAGAAGCTATCGGTTTTACAAGCCTGATGTGATTCCTGAAAAAGATAAAGTCGAAAGAATTCTAAATGCCGCCAGATTAGCTCCAACATGGGCAAATATGCAAGGAGTGCATTACATCGTAGTTCAAAAACCTGAGAAAGTTAAGATGATATGGAAAGCTATAGACCAAAAAGATAAATTTTCTAATGCTCCTATTTTTATCGTGGGTATTATAAAAGAAATAGCTTCAGGGATTAATAAAGCTGGTATTAAATATTATAACTTAGATTTTGGAATTTGTTTTGAACATTTAATATTAGCAGCAACCGCAGAAGGTATGGCAACGTGTTGGGTTGGTATCTTTGATGAGGAAAAGATTAAAGACATATTGGAAATTCCAAAAAAGTATCGAGTATTGGGCATAACTCCATTAGGCTATACGATCAAAGAAAAAGGGGAAATTTCGGATAGATTATCATTGGAAGAAATCGTCCATTATGATAAATATTAATATTTTTTTAACATACTCTTGAAAAGAAAAAATAAAATAATTAAAAATTCTATCCTACTTATGAAAATCATTAGGATTAATCTAGAATCTAATGAAATAAATTATGAAGAAATATCTAGAGATTCAAAATATTTTTTATTAGGAGCACGAGGATTAACTTCTCAAATAGTTAGTGATGAAGTTCCTCCCAATTGTGATCCTTTAGGACTAAAGAATAAACTCATAATCGCAAATGGGATTCTGGCTGGAAGTCCATTTCCAAATTCTGCTCGTACTTCTATTGGTGCTAAAAGCCCTTTAACAAATGGCATAAAGGAGGCAAATGTAGGTGGTCGTCCTGCAATGATGTTAGCCCGATATGGCATCAGAGCAATTGTTTTGGAAAATCAATCAGCAGATCTGAAAATTATCTCAATTCATGAGAATCAAATAATAATACTCCCAGCGGAAGAATATAAGGGCTTGGGAAATTATGAACTTCACAAAAAACTTAAGAACAAATATGGGGATAATATCGGAATCTATTCTATCGGTCCTGCTGGAGAATTTATGATGAGAGCAGCAAGTGTAGCTGCAAATGATTTAGAAGGATATCCAAGTAGACATGCTGCCCGAGGAGGTTTAGGAGCAGTTATGGGTTCAAAAAATGTTAAAGCTATTGTTATAATTCCCCCAAAAATATCGCAAGTTAAAATTCATGACATTAAAAAATTTAGGGAAGTCTCAAAACCATTTGCTCAAAATTTAGCAAATACAAAACAAGCATTTTCTACATTTGGAACTCCATTAATGATGAGACCTATGAATGAATATGGTGGGATACCCACAAAAAATTTTCAAATGGGTTCATTTGATAAAATTGAAAATATTACAGGCGAAAAACTTCATGAGATTGTAACTGCAAGAGGAGGTAAGAAAAGATTAGCTTGTATTCCTACATGTGTAATTAAATGTTCTAATTTAGTACTTGATGAAAATGGAAACCATATAACCTCCAGTCTTGAATATGAGACTATGGCTTTAAATGGAACTAATCTTTTAATTGATGATATCGACAGCTTAGCAAAAATTGATCATTTATGCGACGATGTTGGAATAGATACGATAGAATTTGGAGGAACTGTAGGAGTTGCGATGGATTGTGGAAAGGTTGATTGGGGAAATGCGGAAAGCGTATTTGAAATTTTAGATAACAAAATTAGAAATAACACTACCGAAGGTCAATTATATGGAAATGGAGTTAAAATAATTGGGGAAACATTAAAAGCGAAAAGAATACCTGAAGTAAAAGGTCAGGGAATCTCCGCTTATGATTGTAGAGTATTTAAAGCAATGGGAGTTACATATGCGACCTCACCTATGGGAGCAGATCATACATCTGGTGCAGCAATTGCTGGAAGAGTTGCAAGTCAGCATAAAGATTATGGAGAATTAACAGAAAATAAAAGTAAATTTGACTTGTCTTTTGAATTACAAGTTTATACAGCAGTATTAGATTCAATGGGATGCTGTTACTTTATAGGACCGAGTTATGAAAATATGAAAATCTTAGCCAATGCAATTAATGCTATGTATAACTTAGCTCTAACGAGAGAGGATGTAATTAAAATTGGTATTAATATCATAAGAACTGAACTTAAGTTCAACGAGAAAGCAGGAATTACTCAAGAAATGAATGACATTCCAGAATTTTTCAGAACAGTATCCTCAGTACCAACAGGATTAAAATATTCCTTTGATAAAGACGATTTGAAAGCCTTTTGGGCTAGATTAGATACACATAAGTTTTAATCATTTACCTTTCTTTTTCCTATTTCGAAGCATTGCATGATGATAAAAATCAGAATTGGGAAACTTATTTTTACCAATAAGTTCAAATCCGAAATGCTCATAAAATTTTACATTTCTTTCATTTTCAGTATGTAAGTAGCATGGTAAGTTTTGTTCATCAATTTCAGCAAGTTTCATCCTTAATAACTTGCTCGCATACCCCTTTCCTTGATGTATAGGATCTACGCCAATAAAGGCTAAATACCAATGAGGAAAATTCACATGTTCATTTTGAAATGAATTAGCAATTTCTTCGAAGATACCTATTCTCTCTATAACTAAAGGATCTGAAAAATTTATTTTTCTGACTTTTCGCAATCTTCTCATAGTCTCCTTAGATTGTTTACCTATTATCTGATCTTTTATTCCATGAGGATGCCAAATAGCAACACCTTCAATATTACTTGATGTAATATATACTTCACCAGATAAAATTCCTAGTAAAATCAGAAATTCGCCATGAATAGCAATTTTAATCTTTCTTTCAATAGGATCTGGAAAACAATACACAAATAAAGGATCATCTTGAAAAGCTCGACCAAGTACCTTACTAGCTGCTTCAATTTGATCTTCTGATAAGAGTTTAAGATGATCTAATTTATTCATATTCAATCTAGAAGCACAATTTCTTTTAAATTAGTTAAATTAAAAATTTTACTTATTTGTTAGTATTTGCTGTGATTTATTAATATTTATAATTTTCAATAGCTATTCTTTTAATAGTGGCAAGAGTAATTTCCCCTTCAAGTTCCACACACTTTTTATAATCTTCTTGGAACCAAGGTACAATCCAATCTTCAAGCGGGTTATAATAACTATAAAAAATGGCTCCAAATTTTACATTTCTCACATTAGAAATAGCGGCTAGCGTGTTTAATTCTCCATTTTCTATTGAAACAAACCCATTATTTTGCAAATTTTCAACTTGTTTAATATCAATTTTATAAAAAGCTTCTATTGAGTAATTTTTTCCAACATGATAAGCCATTGTTCTTTTTTTTACTTCATCTGAGAATACATTTACAATTTCTTTATCGATTGTTGTGATATCGTTGGGTTTACGCCCATAATAAATTGATGTACCGTCTGGTCCAATAGCGTGAGTTGGGATTAAAAAGTCCAATAATTTAACGTTTTTCGCAATTCCCCAAACGCCACACACTAATAAAAGAACTTCAGCCCCGCACGTGATTAAATCCTCTGCTACTGAAGCAATAGGAGATGCCCCCATTGGAGGCATTATAGCAGAAATAGATATCCCATCAAAATTTCCATTAAAAACTTGATTGGATGCATATGGATGATAAGGAGCTAACCATTCTTTTGATTCCATCTTCGCTTCCTTTATTAAATAGTCTAATAGAGATTTAGAAAATAATAGAATTGCGTAATCATTCACTTTAAAATCACTCTTGTTTTTATTTGAAACTTTTATAGCGTTTTTAATAATATCTTCCGAATTTAGACAATATTTATTAGGCATATTAGTTTCCACCCTACTCTCAAAAAGAAGTTAATAAAAGGAAATTTAAAAATCTATTCAAACGTAATTTAATAAACCTTTTCTTTTCATAATTAATTCCATTAAAAGGATTAAGAAAAAACCCAAAGATAAAAGGAGTATTGGAATTAAACCAGTTAGAATACCGAACAAATATATTAAAATATTGAGTATAAAAATAATAGTTAAAATTGTATAGCTTACTCCTCCGATAATAGCCCACATTTTCTCTTTCTTATAAATTGAAGGAGAATAATGCCAACAAATTAACAATAGGAAATTAGAAAGTAAAACAACTATGAATAATATAGAAGTTTCTAAATCAATTATTATAGCGGTTATAGTAAGTATTATCGATAAAATACCTAAAATGATTGAGATTTTTAATAAATTATTCCTCATATAATTTATTTCAAATTTGAGACCAAAGCTAAGAATCATCCAGGGTAAAATAAAAAAGATAATGAGCAAAAAGAGGAGCCAATTATTTAAAACGAAAAAATCTAAAAATAATGAGGAAAATAAGCTTATTAAAATTAGAGCAGCTCCAAATAGCCGTATCAAACTCAATTTTTTAGCTTTAATACTCATAGTGATTAAATATTTATTCAATCAAATAGTATTTTAAAATTTAGTTAATATGATATCTTTATAATTATTAATCTCTAATTCTGAATTACTATTAAATATTTTAATTAGTTGATTATTTATATTATGAATAAGGTTGATTTCATTGAATAAAGAAAATGTATTTGAACAATTAGAACATATTGTTGGAAAAGATTTTGTATCGAATAGAGAAGAAGATTTATATATTTATTCTCAAGATCCAGGAGCTTCATTACCTCGTCAGGTTGATTTTGTAGTAATGCCAGAAAATATAGAAGAAATAAAAAAAATTGTAAAATTAGCCAATCAAGAGAAAATTCCAATTGTTCCTATGGGTGGAGGCTTAACGTTAAGTGGATTAATAATTCCTGTAAAAGGGGGCATTGTTATGGATATGAAACGAATGAATAATATAATTGAAATAAATGCACTAAGTAAATATGCACTTATAGAAGCAGGAGTTACTACAGGACAACTTCTTTCATTTTTAAATGAAAATTATCCAAATTTACAGCCTCCAGTACCGGATGCACCTCCTTCTGCCACTGTTGCTGGTAATGTTTTGATTCATGGTTCAGGATATTTATCTCAAAAATATGGTGATCATGGTGCTATGATAAATGGTTTAGAAGTAGTTCTTCCAAAGGGGGATGTATGTAAAATGGGGTCTTGTACTGTTTCTAAATATTGGTTTACCAGAGGTCCTATTCCAGATCTTATTGGTTTATTTATTAGTTCATTCGGTACAATGGGAATTGTCACTAAACTTTCAGTTCAGTTGTTTGATAAACCAAAATTTCGAGAAGTAGTATTCGGATTATTAAATGATCCAAAAGACATCCCGAACATTCTCCTAAAAATAACTGAAACTGGTTTAGCTGAGGATGTTTTGATTGGAATGCAAGATAAACCTGATTGGATGAAAGGGTATGTTTTTATCATTGCATATGTTACGGGTGAATCTCAAGAAGAAATAGATTCTCATATCAAAATATTCAAACGCATATTTCGTAAAGCTAAAGCGAGATACATGAAGACTCCTGAGAGAATTAGAAAAGTTTATTTAGAAAAGCCCATTTTTGCTGCAGCAGCGGCAGATTATAGAAAAGGTGGGGGTTTTGAGTATGTTGGAGCTAATATGCCTCTTGAAAATATCCCAGAAGCTTATAAAAAAGGAGCGGAAATTTCAAAAAAGTATGGGATTGTCCCAACTTTAGGATCACGGCTTATTGGAGGTACTCATAATATTGTAATGTTCTTTTCTTATTCATTTAATCGGGCGGATCCCAAAGATATGGAAAACGCCAGAAACGCTCTACATGAGACTAATAAATTAGCTTTAGAATTAGGGGGTATTCCATGGAAAGCAGAACTATCAGGGCAACAATTAATTCTTGAGAAGATGGATCCCAACTATAAAAAGTTGTTTAACACGATTCGAAGCATACTTGATCCAAATCAAATAATGAACCCAGGAAATTGGGAGGTGAAATAAAAATTACAGTTAATTCTGAACAAGATTGGAAAGATATTGTTCATAGATGTTTTCGTTGTGGTTACTGTAAATTCACTCAAAATTTTACTGATTTCAATTGTCCAAGTTATAAGAAATTTAAATTTGAAACTTATAGTACAGGTGGAAGGATGTGGTTAATTTATGGTATATTAAATGGAGAATTACAATGGAATTCAAGTATAGTTAATGTTTTATATGCGTGTAGTACTTGTGGGAATTGTACAGAGAATTGTAGATTTGATAAATTCAATGATTTTCTTGTTGATTTTATTGAAGCTGCCAGAGCTGAAGCTGTAAATAATGGATTTTGCCCAGAAAAACAAAAAGTTCTTTTAGAACGCACTGAAAATAGAGAGATGTTTAATCCTTATGGAGAAATTAATTCCAATAATGAAGAATTGAAGAGTAAGTATAATTTACCAGATAATGCAGAATGGGTTTACTTTATTGGATGCACATCCAATTATCGTCAGAAGAATCTAAGAGATGCTACGCTGAATTTTCTCAAGAAAGCAAAAATAGACTTTACATTGATAGATGAACATTGTTGTTGTAGTCCAATTATAAGGACTGGACAAACCAAGCCAGTAAAAGATTTTATGAATTATAATCTAGCTCAAATCAAAAATACAGGAGCAACGAAAGTTATTACATCATGTGCTGGTTGTTATAGGACTTTAAAGAAAGATTGGTCTAAATTTGAAACAGACTTGGGTATTGAGATATTTCATACGATAGAGCTAGTAAAAAAACTTTTAGATGAGGAGAAAATTAAATTTAAATCAGAATATAACAAAAAGGTAACATATCATGATCCTTGTCATTTAGGAAGACATATGGGGGTTTATGAAATCCCAAGAGAGGTTCTTAAACAAATACCAGGAGTTGAATTGGTAGAAATGAAACGTAATAGGAAGAATGCTTGGTGCTGTGGGGCTGGTGGTGGAGTTAAGATTGGATATCCAGATTGGGCTGTTGAAATTTCAGGAGAACGCTTAGAGGAGGCAAAAAATACTGGAGCAAGTGAAATTGCTTCGGTTTGTCCATTTTGCAGAACGAACTTATCTGATGCAAATCAAAAATATAATATGAATTTTGAAATAATTGATATAATTGAAATTCTTAATAAATTAGACTATGAAATAATGGATTGAACCGAATAATTAAAACATTTTCTTTCTTATTTTATTTAAAATAATTTTAAGTTAATTTATTTAAGGTGGATTTATTGAGATTAGGAGCCCATATGAGTGTAAGTGGTGGAAAGTACATGGCTCTCGAAAGAGGTAAAGAGCTTGGTTGTGAAACAGTTCAGGTTTTTATAAGGAATGTTCGAGGATGGGCGTCTAAACCTTTAGAACAAAAAGAAATTAATGAATTTTTAGAAATGAAAGAGAAATTTCAAGAACAAATTTGGCCACTTCTCTCTCATAATAGTTATTTAATCAATTTAGCTACTTCAGATCAAGAGAAACTTACTAAATCTTATACTGCCATGCTAGATGAATTAAATAAAGCTGAACAACTTAAATTAGATTATGTAGTAATCCATCCTGGTACTTATAATTTTGAAGATGAAAATGAAACTAAAAAGACTGGATTAACTCGTATTGCTGAACAAATAAATAAATTAATAAAGAACACTGATGAATCTAAAGTCAAAATATTATTAGAAACCATTGCAGGACAGGGCCATAATTTAGGGCGTAAGTTTCATCATTTAAAATTTATTATTGATAAAATTAATAATAAAGATCGTATCGGAGTATGTTTTGATACATGTCATTCTTTTACTTCGGGATATGATTTTACAACCAAAATGAAATATAATGAAATGTGGAATGAATTTGATGACGTTGTAGGATTAGATTATCTTTTTGCATTTCATCTAAATGATTCTGAAAAAGGCTTAGGATCTCGAGTTGATCGTCATACACATATAGGGAAAGGAAAAATAGGAAAAGAAGCATTTGGATTTTTTGTCAATGATGAGAAGTTTAAGGAACATCCTGGGATATTAGAAACACCAAAAGGCAAAGATATGACGGAAGATGTCATGAATTTATCCACATTAAAGTCTCTTATAAAAAAATAGATTTATTCTAAGTCAAACCAAACAGGAGTTCTATCATCAACTAAACCATTATAATTTACAGTTAATTCCTCACCCTCAGAAATTTCTCTAATAGCAGAAAATTCAATTGCAGTTTCTTTATAATCATACAAATATTTAACATTAGGTTCAAAGGAATGGTTGATAAATTGGCTTATACTTAGTGTAATAGCGTTTTTAAATTCCGGTAAATGTTTTGGATCTTCCCAGATATAACAATAATCATACAATCTTGTTTTACGTATTTTCTTATAATCTTTATTTGGGATAGGAACTACATGTGCAATTTCAATAAGGGTTCCTCTTTCAATTTGTTTTTTGGCAAATGCCCCTTTTCCCTTTTTCTCTGAGATGTGTTTTACTTCTATATATTCATGCATAAATATCATACATTAAATAGGATTTTATTCGATTGAGGCATGTCGCTTGTCAATATCAGCCTCTGAAACACCTAGAATTTTCATCAATACACCTCCAACCGCATCTAAAACTGCTAGAGTTGAGATATCAAATAAAGTTGTATATGGAGCTAAACTCTCTTCTATTATTGCTTTTTCTTTACTTTTACCTTCAATCTGAATTATTAGATCAGATAACTTTGCAATATTACTGTATGGATTGCCAGTAAATAATATTAAATTTCCACCCATTTCCTTAGCTTTTTCTGCTATTGCTAATGGTGAGGTTGTCTCTCCGCTTCCAGAAATGATAATCAATAAATCTTTATCGTTATATCTATGAGTAACAGCATCGGATATAAAGCATGATTTTATTCCTAGATGCATTAATCTTTGGGCAAAGCATCTACCGATAAAACCAGATCTACCTGCTCCATAGAGAAAAACCATGCGGTTCTTACCGTAGGTCTTAACAATTAAATCTATCAAGCTATTAATTTTTTCAAAATTGATTAGATTACTATTTTTATTTATAATTTCAGCTATTTCCATAAGTATATCTAAAAATCTCTTTTTTCGTTCTTCAAAATTCATTTTTACTCACCCATTAGACTTATCCTTCTCTGAAAATTTCAGGATGTACACATCTTCTCCATTCTTCTACTGTTTCTTTTGGTCCCAATCCAATTAATAAATCCCCTTCCTGAAATATGAAATCAGATTTAAAACTATAGATCCATTTATCTTCTCTTTTCAGAGCGATAATATGAAATCCTCTTTTATACCGCCGATCTTGTGATTCTTCATAGGTTTTATTCTTAAAATATGAATCTGGCGAGAGAAACTCACGTACAACAATTTCTTGAGTTTCTTCAATAGCTTTTTGCAATATGATATGGGGCTCAAAGCCTTTTAAAATATTTTCAGCTATATTTGCGGCTGCATCTGATATTTGTTCACAAGAAAAAACAATTCTCATAATACCTGTAAGATCACGAGGATTGCCCACTAAATGAGCAAAATCTAAGAGATCTTTCTCAAACGTAATATTTAACCCATCCATTAGTTCCTCCATTTCTAAAACATCCTCAGCAACCTCATAATTATTGAGGAATAATGCAGCTAAAGCCAATTCTATCATTGTTTCCGAAATATCTGTAATTAATACATAATCCCTTTTTAATTCTTGAAGATTTTCTAATATTTCTGGATTAGATAAGTCAAATTCAGGTTCTTTCTTTTGATCATCAATCTGAAAAGAAATAATTTCATCATCAAAGACTAGTTTTTTTAATTCTCTAATCGGCTCGAGTTCTCCTTTGATGATTAAAATATCATCTTCTTGTATAATCTCATCTTTATTAAATAACCATTTATCATCTCTCTTGATTGCAATCAAGTCTACTCCATGTATTGAGCGAAAATGAACGTCACGCCGACATTTTCCAATAAATTCACATTTTCTTTTAACGGTAACTTTAACTATTGGTTCAGGTACCTCATCCCAGAATAATTGCGTAAAATCACAAATATCACTATTTATATATACTACTCTTGCAATATCTGCTAGTGCGTCTGAAATTTTATCAATTGAGTATCCCATAACAACTATTGGTTCTAGTTTTTTGGCCTCTTTTACACCCCCTGCTTGTGTCTGAATGATTTGTAAATTAAGTAAAAATGTTAATTCATGGATTCTTTTTTCAATTTTAGAAGCCTCATCAGCAATTTCTTTACTTCCAAATTTTATTGCGCTGTAAGCTAAATCTATCATTAAATCTATGCTTTGTTTCATTTCTCTAAGAATTTCTCTCACGGAGAGCGGTTTATATTTAAATTTCTTCTTTTTTCCATGCACCATACTTTATTTTTTCACTCCTTTAAATAAATAATTGAATAAATAATATCATAAAAAAGGGGGTCAGAAAATCTAACAATGACGTTGTAATCGGGATTAAAAAGTTATTTGGATCTTTACCTTTTCTAAATAAAAATATGGAACTAACGAACAGAAATACAAACATCAAGCTAAAAAGCAGTAGTATAGTAATCATAATGATTAAAATTATTACAAAAGGGTTTACAATTAATATTCCTGAAATATAACCAAATAAGTATCCTAATATAATTAATGCAAACAAACTTAATAAAATAGTTATAAGTAATCCATAAAAATCTTCCTTTAGTCTATCTGATTTTTGAATTTTAGGAGATATAGTACCAATATATAAATGAGATGTTAATCTCGAGATTAAAACTGTGGAAATATCTCCTATTAAGGAATTTAGAGAAGGCAAAATTAATAATATAATTGGAAAACTGTACAATACATCTTGATTTTCTGAAAGAATAGTCCCAGAAATCAATCCTAATATTGAGGATATAATAACTACTATAATTGATTCCTTGAAAATTCTTTTAAAGTAATCCACTCATGGCACCCCCAAAAGGATTATAGTGAGATAGAAAAATATTACTGTTGAAAAATCATCAATTGCCGTCATAATAGGATTTACAACATTATTTGGATCAAGCCCATATTTGAAAGCTATATAATTTAATATTGTTGAACAAGGTATTGAAATAGTTAGAGTGAATAGAATTGATAAAATTGGAATTGCAATCAATAAATCAAAGCGTATGAGAAATGTTTTTACTAAAATTAAATCTAATAAAAAACTGAATAATCCAATTATAAATGCTGTTACCATCGATAATATATACGTTGCGAGTACATTTTCTATCCAAGATTTCTTATTAAATTGACCAATAATTAAATCTCTGGAAGACCTCGCAATAAAAGGACCACTAATATTTCCCCGCATAGAAAGTAAAGCAGGAACGATTAGAATTAATATAAGGAAACTATCAAAAGGCAGAATTAAAAGGGATAAAACAACGCCCGCTAAAATATCTCCCACAATTGAGACGATCTCTGCTGGAAAAGTCTCTTTAACAATTTTACCTTTAGTATCCCGCGCTTCCATATACCATCATCATCAATATCTGATGATTCAGAAGTCGAATTTTCAAACATCTTTCTATTATTTATTTAAGGTTTAAATTAATTTAAAAATTTACTGATAATTTGTAAAATATAATTAATTTGAATTAGAATAGCAGTAAACTCTACTTTATCTTAAAATTGATCAATCTCTTATTATTAAAATTTTAATAAATTAGTCATGCCTAATTACAATTCATTTATAGGTTAACTATTTAATTCAAAGATATCTATAATATTATTTGAAATGAAAATTGAAAAGTATGAATCTCGCTTCCAAGCGGGGCAAGTTTTAGCTGAATTTATATTAGAAAAATCCACAAATTTAAAAAGCGAATTAGATAAATATATTGACAGATTTTTTGTTTTTACAATACCTAACGGTGGTGTTCCTGTGGCTGAAGGTTTTTGTAATAAACTAGATTTAAAGTATGACATCATAATAGTTAGAAAAATTAAAATACCATTTAATACAGAAGCGGGCTTTGGATCTATTACCACCGATGGTACAATTTTAATAAATGAACCTTTATTAAATAGCTTAAATTTATCTAAATCTCAGCTTGAAAAATCAATAGAAAGTACTAAAAATGAAATTAATGAGAGGACTAAATTTTATAATAAAAGTCCTGAATTACATGAAACATACAGAAAACTTATAGAAAATCGAAAAATTTTTTTAATGGATGATGGATTAGCATCCGGATTTACGATGTTAGCTGCAATCCAAATGATTAAAAAATATAAACCTACTAAAACTTATATCGCAATTCCAACAGCACCATTACATACTATTTCGAGGGTTCAAAAAGAAGTTAATGAAGTTTTTTGCCCTAATAGCAGAAATACAATGTGGTTTGCTGTAGCTGATGCTTATAAATATTGGTATGATGTTCCTGAATCTGAAGTTCTTGAAATAATTAAAAAATCAAAGTACTATTTTGACAAATAAATATAACAAATCCTTGATAAAAAGATAAGTAAAAAAAATATAAAATTATGAGCTAACTAATTGAAAGAGAATCGAGGCATGCGGAATGTAAAATTGGTCTCCTTTCTTGATTACTACCGTATGAAAATATTCCGCTAAACCAAGGAATCCGCGAATTACTGATTCATCTTCTTCAAATTTGAAAACAACTTTAGCGATCGCGGCACTTGTACCAAAAGTAACTTTATCATAAACACGCTCATCTATTAATGGAATTTTAAGTTCGTTTACAATTTCATAAACCCGTTTAATGAAACAATTCACGCTTAGGCGTGAATCATCACCTCCCAATGTAGAAAAGAGTTATTATACATTATATTAAACTCCTATAAATTATAAATATAAATATTAAATAAGTTAGTTAATATTTACTAAAAATCTTTTACTATTTATATTTTTAGAGTTTTGAAACAAATAAAAAATATTAATAGATTTAGCCTTTATAATTATTTTTTTTCCTTGGAATTTTAATGTATTTAGTTAAAAAATAGGGTATATTCACAAATTATAAAAAACATAAAAGCAAAAATATAAATTAATATAATTGAATTATCACTATAAATATATAATATTCTACTTTTAAAAATAACGTAGAGGATTTGATTAAATCTTGGTTTCAAAAGAACAAAAAAAGCTGGAACGCGTTATTAATTTTATGAAAAAGGGATTGACTTCTTTATCAGATGATCTTGGGGAAACTGTTAAAGGGATTAATGATTTTATAAAATCTTTAAATAAAGCTATGAAAGATTTAAAAGACGTAAAAGTTGAAGCTGAAATTCAAACAGTTAGTACTTCCTCTAAAATAGTTGCAACGCCGGCTACTGGTAATGTTAAAACGGCTGCTGCGAGCACATTATTTAATTTATTAAGTGGAGGGAAAGCGCCAGCTCAAGCACCAACTACTGCTAGTGCTAGTCCTGGACTTCCTAAACCTCCTATAGCTGGGGCTCCAAAGGTTCCTCCTAGCGGCGGGGGTCCTCCAAAAGCACCGCCAGGTGGCGGTCCTCCAACACGTGGTAACTTACCTCCAGCTCCAAAACTACCACCAGTATCAGGAAGTGGCGCTCCTCCTGCCGCTCCAAGTGGCGGGGTAGTGAAGGCACCAACATTTGCAAAACGAACTGGCCCCCCTGCAGCTCCTACCAGTGGCGGTCCACCAAGAGCTCCTGGAGCAATATCTCCCGCAGCGCCAGCAGCATCCGGTGTCGCCCCAAGAGCAGGAGGAGGTTTAAGTTCCTTAAGAGATGAGATGCTTGAAGAATTGAATCGCTTAAAGAAGATAATGAGAGGAGAATAAGCAAAAGATAATTTTTCTTTTATGTAATAACTCCTATTTTTTATTGCTCTAATTCTTTTCAGAAAGTTTTTTATTTCTTTAAGAAGTGATTATAATAGATGGAGAAAAAAGATTATATACTGTGTGAAAATAAAATCCCTATTGTTGTTCCTAAAAGGTTAATGGTTTTTGCTGGACATCCTGATGATGAAATCATATCATGTGGTGGGACTATACTTAAATATCAAGAATTAGGGTCTGAGATTATAATAGTAATTGCTACCAGTGGTTTAGGAGGTTATGCTAAGAAATTAGACAAACACAAGATTTTAGACCATCGTAAAAATGAGCTAAAATTAGTTGAAGATAATATAAAAGCTAAAATAATTGATTTAAATTATTCAGATATTGAAATTAATAGGAAAAAGATATCCAAAATTACAAATCTAATACGAGATTGGCAACCACAAGTTATTTTAATACCTCATTTTTCGGATTTTCACCGTGTGCATCGTAATTTATCATTAATTACCCGTGAATCAATATATCATTGTTCAAGTGGAAAAGCGTATGGAGGCCATGAAAGAAGTTGGACTCCTTATGGAGTGTATTACTATGAATCTCCATCTTGTAAGTTTCAATATATTGATGCTTCAGTTTTTGTAATTGTCGATATAGAATATTATTGGAATAGGAAGAAACAGATATTTAATCAAGTCTATGAATCGCAAAAAGAAGTACTCGAGCGGGTAATAGAATGGGCAGAAGACACAGCAATCTTAAGAGGGAATGAAATCAATTCGAAATATGGTGAAGCATATATTCCAATGACCGAATACACACCACTTAAAATCCTTTTGGTTTAGATTGCTAAAACTGAGGTATATTTCACTGAAAATTTTATTAGGATAAAAATAAATAAATTAATTGATTATTAAATCAAAAGAGTATGTAATAGAATTCCACTCTAATTTGATATTATGGGAAATTTAACAGTTGTTCTCGATCTAGGATCCTTCGCCACAAAATGTGGTTTTGCTGGAGAAGATATGCCATCTCAGGTTTTTTTTACTATTGTTGGAACTCCTAAATACCAACAAATCGATTTTGATTATGGAGGCGTAAAAACCGAGGAATTTTATGTAGGAGATGAAATTCAATCGTTAGGACTCTTTAAAGTTCTTTATCCTATTGAAAAGGGAAGAATACAGGATTGGATATCGTTTGAGAAGATAATTGATTACATTTTTTACAACCTTCGAGTAGATCCAAGCTTAGTTAATATTCTTTTCGCGGTACATCCTTTATTTCCACAGCAAGATTTAGCCCGATTATTTGAATTATTTTTGGAACACTATCAATGTATGGCATTTTATCCAGTATTAGATGCAATGCTACCACTATACTCCGGAGGATTTCAAACAGGTTTGGTTGTAGAAATCGGTGATAGTCTTACTAGAATTGTACCAATTTATGAAGGGTATAAGCTAGATCATGCAATACGGATTTTAGAATTGGGTGGTAGAACTTTGACCAGATATATGGAAAAAATCCTAGGTGAGATTGGGTTCTCTGCTGACTCATCGATAAGACGAGAATTAGTTAGGGCACTGAAAGAAAAAGCATGTTTTGTATCCTTAGACTACAACGAAGATCTTAAACGTGTTGAGCAATATGAAAAGCCTTATTCATTACCTGATGGTTCTACCATTAAATTAAGTGGAGAACGATTTAAGGTTCCAGAACTTTTTTTTAATCCTTCTTTAGAATTAGAAGAAGACTCATTACCTCAAGCGATAATGGACGTAATAGAAGATTGTGATGTTGATGTCCGTCCAGAATTATTAAATAATATATTTTTATCTGGAGGATCTTCAATGTTTCCTAATTTAAAGTCGCGAATTCATCAAGAGTTAGAATTAGAATTAGCAAAAAGAAAGAAAAAAAGTCAGACTATTAAAATCATTGCACCTAGAGAACGGGTTTTTTCTGTATGGGTTGGAGGGTCGATTTTATCTATGTTACCAGAGTTTCAAGACTTATGGGTTACAAGAGCTAGATATTTTAATGAAGGTATCCCAGAAGGCCTGTTATAACTTTATTATGCCAAAAAGCCTAAACTTTTACCTGGTATTTTGTAAATATCATATGCATATTACATTTGATTAAATATATTATTCCGATATTATAGTATAAACATATTTCTTTATTTTTTGGTGGTAAGAACAATGGAAGAATTTCAAAATAATAATTATGATCAATCGAAGATGTTGAAAAAATATTTTAAACCAAACTACTCAGGTTTATTTAATAAAATCAAAAACATAAAGGTCCCTGTAAAAAATGAAATCTTAATAGGATTATTAGACGGTAATTGGCATTCAGAACTCGATTTAATTCGAATAGCAAAACGTCAACAAAAATATATGGGCGCTGTTACGTTGGGTACTATGATAAACTCATTAAACAAAGTATTACAGAATGATTATGTTGAAAAAAGAATGTTAGATGGGAAATTATATTACAAAATCAGCGATAATTACGTCGGATTAACACGTGCTGCGTTTAATAAATATAAATTTAAATTAGATTAATTGAGTAGTTTTTTATTTTTTAATACACTTATTATTTAAAATTTTGTAGTCAATACATTTAGAACAGAAACCTTTTCCACTTCTATCATTTAAGCCCTCATTCCAGCATTTAGGACATAAATAATACATAAATGGCTTGTTATATTTATGTAAAGTTACCTTAAAAATGTTAAATTTACATAATGAACATGTAGCATTTAATAATTCTAGTTTACCATTTTTGGGTAAAGACAAATATTTTTTACAATTATCATCTGAACAGACAAGAAATCGTTTGTTGGGAAGATTAATAAATTTCATAGGATGAATATTACAAAATGGGCAATTTGATTTTGTTAGAGGAAACTCTTTAGGAACTCGTAGATCTAACTTCTGTTTAAAATTGTCTATATTTGAGATTATGTTTTCTTTGCTTGCTAGTAATTTGTCAAATAATTCTAAAAAGTCCCTTTTAACCTCATTAACCACATTCTGCCAACTAATTTTTCCATCCTTAATTTCTTCTAATTTTATTTCAACATCCTTGGTGAAACTTGGTTTTAAAAAGGGTAACCATATCTTTATTAAATTCTCAATCAGAAAATTTCCTAAATCGGTTATGAAATATCGATATCTCATTCGTTTAATTAATTTCCTAGTTTGAAGTATTTTGATTATTATGGGTCTCGTTGATTTTGTGCCTAGATGATTTTTTTCCATTAATTTTAGAAGAGTTGTATCTGTATATCTAGGGGGAGGTTGAGTTTGTTTCTGATTGAATAGAATTTCCTTAATAGGTATTTGATCGCCCAAAATTTGTATTTCTGTATTATATTTGGGTTTCAGAAACGGAGCAATTTCCAAGAAACCTTCAGAAACTAATGATACTAGTTG
>JBATUM010000010.1:0-9811 GCA_049671145.1 Promethearchaeia archaeon | reverse complement strand
ATGAAATAATAGATATTGAAACAGATTTAGTAGATTACTCAGATTTTCAAGCTAATTTAGTAGATTTCGATTTAATTAAAAACAATATAATTGAAACATTCAAAAATAATTTAAATATAGTTAAAGATTTAGTTCTAAGTTTGAAAACTACTCCCATTGATTCCCTAATGGAGAAAATTGAAAAGACTTCTGAAGAATTAAATCAATTAAAAGAAGATTTTGAACTTAAGTTAGACAATATTTTAAATCTCAATTCTAATAAGAAAGAATGAAAGTACTTTATTTAAAACAGTAATAATGGTGATTTTAGATCCCTAAAAAAGAGAAATTTGAAGAGATTACCCCAAAAGTTTTCCAAAACCTGATAGATCAAGTAGGAAAGATAGAAAATCAAATAAATACATTAAAAACCTTGCCTAAATCAATCCAAAATTTAACGGAGAGGATTGAAAAAATCGAAAATAAACTAAATCCTATGAAGACCTTTCCTAAAGATATTAAAGAATTAATAGAAAAAGCCAATAAATTAGAAAACGAGGTTAATAATATTAATAAAGAAATCTATTACAATAGGGAGCAAATTGAGGAAAAAATCAAAGTTCAAGAAGAAATTATAATGGATATGATTAAAAAATTTAATGATGAGTTTTTTAAACATAAATCTGAAGTTTCAGAGGGGCTAGGAACCCTTAAAACTCAACAAGATGTATTAAAAATATCCTATGCTATAAATGAAAAAAAACTCGTTGATAAAATAAAGTTATTAGTTTCTACGGAATTAAAGAATAGGATTCAAGGGCAAGAAAGCGAAATTTTAATGAAAATATGGATAGATGAATTCAAACAAATTGCAAATGATTTTGAGAAATTTAAAAAAATTAAACCAAAAGAATTTAATTTAAGATTAAATGAAATCTTAAACACAATAGAACAATTTAGAGAAAAAATTCATACTTTTGAATAAAAAAATTAACTACAAAAGAAAAACTAATCTAACTTCTTAATCTTGGGGGAGGAACATAAACTTTTCTCATTCCTTCTTTTAATGAGATTGCATTTTCTGGGCAAAAGTGCACACATACTCCACATCCTATACACCAATCTGGATTTCTTTTTGCTTTATCATCACCATTTAATTCAATAGCACCAACAGGACATTTCTCTACACACGTACCACATCCTACACATGAATCTTTATCGATAATCGAAATATAATTGGTTGAATTTATCATTGCTGTTGAGCCTCTTCTCCACCAATCAAACGTACCACAGCAATCTTCGCAGCAATTACATATGCTTGTTTCATCTTTAGAGATATCAGAATGAGGATGCCAAGCTTTATGCACTAACCCATCTTTTTCAGATTCCTTTATTAATTTTAAAGCCTCTTCCTGTGAAATGATCCTTCCAAATCCTTGCTCTGTAACATATCTAGCGGATTTTCCGAATGTAAAACAATTTTCTCTTAATTCAGTTTGTTTACATGGATTTCCCAACAAATCTTGATGGTGTCTACAAAAACAATAACCTACAGCTATATCTTTGAACTTTTTAATTAAATCTTCCACCCTCTGTGTAGGAATAATTATCTCTTCTGGAACTTCTAATTTTTCGTTAATCTCTATGTTTATTTCTTCACCAGATACATTTTTTTCTAAAATAGGTATTGTCCTATCAAATGGTGGCATATTTTGAAATAGGGTTATTACAGTATCATAATTTTCTTGTATAAAATCTGACAATTCATTAAAAAGTTTAGCAAATATTGCAGCTAATTCTTTATTGTCTTCAGTAAATTCGACTTTTTTCATAAAAGTGTATTCAAATACTCCAACCATTACTAAAGGCATTAGGCGATATACCATAACTCCTTTTGAGCTTGGTTGATTGAATATAAAACCTTTTTTAGCTAATTTTTTTACGTGAGATAATAATTCTTCCTCTGACATTTTACTGCTTACTTTTAATTGCTCCATGGTTTGTGAGGGTTTTCTCTTAAATGCCATAATAAAATCTAAATCTTCTTCATCCAATAATATCTTCAAAAGCTCAATCATAGTATCGTTTACAGGAAAAGGTAAAAACCCCGCTTTTACAATAACACGAGCAGCTTTACGATATTTATCAACTGACATTTTTGTTCATATCTCAATCTAATTGTATTTATTTAATAGTATATACTTTATGGAGAATAAATTAAAATTAATTATTATTTTTTATTCTATTAAAAAAAAAAAAGACTCCAATAATTATTGGTTAATAGAAATTTTAAAATTAATTTTAAAATAAATTAAAATAATCTAATTTTTCTGAAGTTTGATTGATATGATAAATGCTTTAATTGTTGGGCATGGGGCAAGAGAACATGTAATTGGAGAGGCTTTAGTAAATAGTGGAGTAAATCTATTTGCTTTTATGAGTTTTAGAAACGCTGGGTTGGATGAATTAAGTAAAGGAAAAGTTAAAATTCATTCAGAAACAGATTTTAAGGAAATTATTGAATACTGTAAAGTAAAAAAAATTGATTTTGTTGTTATTGGCCCTGAAGCTCCTTTAGTAGTTGGAATAGTAGATGCACTTGAAAAGAGTGAAATTCCCTGTGTAGGTCCTAAAATCGAAGCTGCTCAACTAGAAGGGTCAAAAATATTTACTAGAGGACTATTAGAAAAATATAAAATCCCTTCTAATATTTTAAGTAAAAAATTTTTTTCAATGGACGGAGTAGCAAGTTATATTAAAGATATAGGCGAGGAAAACATTGTAGTTAAGCCAGATGGTTTAACTGGTGGAAAAGGAGTGAAAGTTTATGGTGATCATCTCTTTTCAAAAAAGGACATAATTGCTTATTGCCAAGAACTAATCCAGAAAAAAAGCGGATTTTTATTGGAAGAAAAGTGCGAGGGAGAAGAATTTACCCTTCAAACTTTCGTTGATGGAAAAAATGTTGTGGGTACACCACTCGTTCAGGATCACAAAAGAGCCTATGAAAATGATGAAGGCCCCAATACTGGAGGTATGGGATCATATTCGATGCAAGATCACCTTATGCCCTTTATCGATAAGAATGACCTTGATAAGGCTCTTAAAGACATGACACTAGTGGTAAATGCAGTTAAAAAAGAAACAGGTGTTGAATATAAAGGATTCTTATACGGACAATTCATGAAAACAGTTAAAGGTATTAAATTAATTGAGTTTAATGTAAGGTTGGGTGATCCTGAAGCTATGAATGTGTTACCACTACTAGAGAAGAATTTTAATGATATTTGTATGGAAATAATTGATAAAAAATTATCATCAGATATTAAATTTAAAAAAATGGCTACGGTTTGCAAGTATTTAGCTCCTGAAGGGTATCCTGTATCACCAAAAAAAGATGAATTGGTAGAAATCAATGAAAAAAAGTTAGCAGATATCGGAGCAAAATTTTATTATGCTTCGGTATATAAGGAGCAGGATAAAATTTATACTACGACCTCAAGGGCAATGGGAATCTTAGGGATAGCTTATAATTTGGAACAGGCTGAAAAGATTGCTGAACAAGGAGTAGAGTGCATTAAGGGGAATTTATTCCATAGAAAAGATGTGGGCACTTTAAAGTTATTACAGAAACGTATTGATCATATGAATTCTCTATTAAATAATTAAAAACTTCTCTTCCTTAATTTTTAGTTTCTTGATGACTTATTTGGATTATGAAATATAAAGATTAGATTATAATAACATTTTTACTATTATTATTGTAGTTATGGACTGGCACAAAAAAAATGCCCATTTTAATACATTGATTAAACAATTGTTCCATGATAGGGATCATCAGAAAAGAGCAGAAGCTGCAAGGCAATTAGGATTTCTTAGGGATGGGAGAGCTGTAAATTTACTTTGCCGAGCCTTAAAAAATGAATATGATCCTATGGTAATTAATAGGATAATTGAGGCACTTGGGCAAATAGGAGACGGGAGAGCAACTTTAGGGATTATTGAAAAATTAAAAGAAGAATTTGATAAACCAGAAATAGAAAAAAATAAATTAAAAATCATCTTCATAATTGAAAGCCTAATGAAAATTAAGGATAAAAGAGCTTTAGTTTTTATAGGGCCTTTTTTGAATTCAACAGATGACAAATTAAAAAATCTTGCTCAAAAGGCTTTTGATGAAATTGAACCAAATTGGCGCTATATACTTGAAAAAGAGCGGCAAGAAAAATCAATTCAAGATATTTTTCGAGTGAGACTTTAAAACAACTAAGAAAAATTGAAATATATTTCAAATTAATATACTAATTTGTAGAGAACTTGGTATAATACTTCTTTCCTTTACGTAAATAATAAAATCTTCTTACGTAGTAGTATATATAGAAACCTAATACAAATATCCAATATATAATAAAAATTATTAAAAACTGAAACAGAAATGGTAAAAATACTGCCAACAAGATAGCAACCATTCCTAATATGATTAAAAATTCAAAAGAGATCATAGGATCATATTTTTTTTCTGATACAAAGTGTTTAAAATTTTTGAGTAGACTATTTTCTTTTAAACTCTCATAGCAATCACAGCATATTAATGGAATATCAATATTAAATCGGTCTTTTACATATAATTTTTGAATTATAGTTAAAATGCGATGGATTTTATTCCCACATAATTTACATTGAAAATGGCCTCTTCTTTTATCGGTTTCGATCCTATTAATTTCCAATTTTGGAAAGAAACAGTCATTTTCTTTATAATGCTGACAAGTTTTACATGTTAAAATTTTATCAACGTATTCTTCTTCTAGAGTCGTTTTTTCTGGTTTCATAAAAAAAGGAAATTGACTATGAAATTGACAAATTACACGCCCTTTATTATCAATCTCGAAAGAAGGTTCTATAAATGACATTATTCATAAGGATAAATTACTGATAATGAAATAATCATTATAATATATTTATTTAACGATTTAGTTTTAAAATATCTCAACAAAACAAGGTTTTGGTAAGAAATGGTTTTTACTTTTTTATGAAAAAATTAATTTTTTATATCACATTTAAGGTATATATAATATTTGTTTTAACTTTTAAATTAACTCTTAAGGTTTAAATAAAAAATGTCAGCAATTTCAAACAGTAATTACGACTTAGTAGATATTCTTTCTGACAACATTGAGGATTTGATTTATATCCTTAATGATTCATTTGAATGTGAATATTTAAATGAGAAAGTTCATCTGGATTCAATTGGTTACTCTTGTTTGTCAGAAAAATTCACAGATTATGTTTATGGTTCTGATATAAAAAGGATAGTTTTATTTCTAAAAAGAGTATTAAAATCTGGAGAAGCTGTGGAAGAATTTAGAATAATGACTAATAGTGATTATAATTACTATGAAGTTAAAGGAAAAAGATTTTTTGATAGAGATTATAATACTAAAATTTTTCTCATTTCAAAAAATATTTCAAAATTTAAAGAACTTGAATATGAATGGATAAAAGGTACTAAAAAGTTAAAGGAAATGACTGAAACTCTACCAGAAATAAGATTTTGGAAGTTCTTACAATCAAGGAGTTTAAAAACAGCTATACAAGAAACTTATGAAATGTTAGATTTAGTAATACAAAATATTCCACAATATGTTTTCTGGAAGGATATTAACTTAAATTATTTAGGGTGTAATGACAATTATGCTTTAATAAATAAGTTAAAAGATCCAAATTTTATTGCTGGAAAGAGAGATTCAGAATTACCATGGCCTAAAAATAATTTAGCCCATATTCAAGAAAGAGAAAATCATGTAATTAAAGCCAATAAAAGTGAATATTCGGTAGAATCCTGGATTTTACCAGATGGAAATAAAGTATGGTTTGAAGTGAATAGAATCCCACTTCATGATTTAGAAAATGATGTAATTGGACTTCTATCTACTTATAACGATATCAGTAATAGAATAATTTCTGAACAAAAATTAAGTCAATCAGAATTAAAGTATCGAAGTATACTTGAAAATATTAAGGAAGGATACTTTGAGGTTGACTTAAGAGGAAATTTCATTTTCTTTAATAATTCTTTTAGAGAAGTCTTTGGATATACTGATACCGAAATTTTAGGAAGTAGTTACAAAAAATTTGCTGATCAAAAAAACAGGGATAAAGCATTTGAGGCATTCAACCAAGTTTTTAAATCTGGTAAAGGCCAGAAATTTCTCCAATTCGAATTTAAAAGAAAAGACGGAGAAATAATAATACTAGAGACCTCTGTAGACTTAAAGTACAATTCGGAAGGAAATAAAATTGGATTCTATGGAGTAATTCATGATATCACTGATAAATATCTTTTAGAACAAGAATTAAAAGAATCAGAAGAAAGATATCGGCTTATCTCTGAAAATGCTTATGACCTGATTTCAATAATAAATCAAAGCTTGAGATTTGAATATGCCAATGAACAACCGTTTTTTGATATATTAGGATATAAGAAAGAAGAAATTATTGGGACATCAGTGTTAAGCCTTGTTTATCCTGATCAGAAAAAATTGG
This sequence comes from Promethearchaeia archaeon, assembly GCA_049671145.1. GTDB lineage: Archaea > Asgardarchaeota > Lokiarchaeia > Sigyniarchaeales > SOKP01 > SOKP01. The sequence continues at coordinate 3,289 of JBATUM010000010.1, read as the reverse complement.
CATTGAATACTTTGATTGAAGGCCTTAAAAAAGGTGAGGGAGTATCAGAATTTCGAGTACGTCATAAAAAAGGTAATTGGGTCTGGATAGAAGTTAAAGGGAGTGCATTTACTGATGTAGATAGTAAGATTAAAGGAATTATTATTGGAAGAGATATAACGGAAAAGAAATTAGCAGAGGAAGAATTAAAAAAATTGAATAAGGAACTTGAACAAATTGTTCTAGAAAGAACTAAAGAATTAAGAGAATCAGAAGAAAAATTTAGGACTATAACTGAGCAGTCTTCAATGGGTATAGTAATTCTACAAGAGGGATATATTAAATATGGCAACTATGCTATATCTAAAATTACGGGATATACTACTGAAGAAATAAATAATTGGACTCAAAATGAGTTCTTCCAAAAGATTCATGATGAGGACCAACTTCTTGTATTTGAACACCTTATAACAAAATTGAATGAAGGAACTAAATTACCATCTCATTATGATTGTAGAATAATTACACCTTTAAAAGAAATTAAGTGGATAGAATTGCATTCCCAGTTAATAGAATATAAAGGGAAATCTGCTGTTCTAGCTACATTCATAGATATCACAGACAAGAAAATTGCTGAAGAAAAATTAATAGAATCTGAAGAAAAATATAGGCATTTATTTGAAAACTCTCCATATGGTATTGTATTATTAGATTTAAATGGTTTAATAATCGATATTAATTCTACAACACCAAGATTGTTTGGTTATACTAAAGAGGATTTAATTGGTAAAAATTATCTTCATTTATTAGATGTTTATCCCTCTGAGACTAAATCAGCATTACGTAGAATTACTAATCTTATTAGTGATGGAGAATTTATGATGCCAAAAATGAAACCTCAAGCCATAAAGATATATAAGAAAGATAGAACGATTGCATGGGTTGAATCAGAAATTTCAACTATTAAATTGGGAAATAAAGTATTTATACAAATTATAATTTTGGACATTACTGATAAAAAGATTGCTGAACAGAAATTAATTGAATCAGAAAGCATATTAAGGGAACAAAATATAGAATTAAGAGAATTAGATAAGTTAAAAACTGATTTTATTAGTATTGCTGCTCATGAACTAAAAACGCCATTAATTTCTGTGGGAGGATATATAGATCTTGTATTTATGAGAGAAAAAGATTTAAAAGAAGAAATTAAAGAAGATTTAGAGAGAGCTTTAAGTAACGTCCGTCGACTTGAAGATTACATCAATCGTTTGATGGATGTTATGAAAATAGATGCTAAAAAGATGGATTTAGAATTTACTGAAGAAAAGATTCATAATATAATAGAAAAATCCCTGTTAGAATTAAACTTTCAAATTAATCAAAAAAATTTAGGATTAAAATTAAGCATGGATAAATCTATTAAATTAAATGTGGATTTATTAAGAATTTATCAAGTTTTTTCAAATCTTATTTCCAATGCCATTAAGTTTTCTAATGTGGGTGGTTTAATAGAAATTTCCGCTGAAAAACAAAATGATAATTTTCTATTTAGAGTAAAAGATTATGGAAAAGGATTAAATAAAAAGGAGATGGATAAGTTATTTGGAAAATTCGTCTCCATAGGACAGTATTCTGAAAATCTTTCAGCATTCGAAAAAGGAAGTGGATTAGGATTATATATTGCTAAGGGGATTATAGAAGCTCACGGTGGAAATATTCAGGTCAAATCTGAAGGTCTAAATAAAGGAACTGAGTTTTTCTTTACTTTACCAATTGAGAAGAATTAAATTATAAGTTTATAATACCTAAATAGATCTCTAAATGTATCTTGACACACTACTAATAATTAAATATAATAATGTGGTTCATTTCTTTAAAACTAAGTAAAGTAATTTTTCTTTATAAATGATTAGAAATTCTGAACCCTATCAAAACTTAAATTTATAATCTCAAATTTCTAAAAGCAATAAAAGAATAAGATAGAATAATCTTTAATGTCAACTATAATAATTTCTGAAAAAAAAAAAGCAGCTGAAGCAATAGCGGAAGCTCTTGGACCAGTTAAAATAATTAGTAAAACAAAAAAGTATAGTATTTATCATGTACCTTCAAAAAATGTATTTGTGATTCCTCTAAGAGGCCATATTCTAGAATATCGAAATGCACCGAGTTTTAAAAGTTGGGTAAATACTAATCCACGTGAAATTATCACAAATCCAAATGCTATAAAAAAGGTCCCGATAAGTTATGCAAATCCTTATATTAAAGCATTAAAAGAATACTCCAAAATTTCAGATCATTGTATAATTGGAACAGATGCAGATATAGAAGGTTGTAATATAGGACTTATTGATGCATTACCATACATAAAGCAGATAAAACCAAATATTAGGGTGTCTCAACTATGGCTCAGCTCACTCCAAAAAAACGAGATTTTGCAAAAGTTTAATAATTTAATTGCTCCTAAATATAATTGGGGTGAATCTGGAGAAGCGCGTTCAATAATTGATGCTGTAATTGGGTTTTCATCAACAAGAGAAATTACAAATACACTTCGTCCTTTATTAAATAGATTTAGAGTTAAATTCACTTCAATTGGAAGGGTGCAAACATCCCTTTTATATTTAATTTATTTAAAAGAACAAGAAATACTTATTTTTGTGCCAGAGCCTTATTTCACAATAGAAGCTGTTCTAATACATGAAAAAGGTCATTTTAAGGCACAACATGAATTAAATCCTTTTAAAAAACAGGAAGAGAAAAAAGCTAGAGAAATTCATCTTAAAATTAAAAACGAAAAAATTGCTAAAATTATTGATCATGCTAAAAAGCTTATTAAAAGAGCTCCACCAACCCCATTAAATACTTCAAAGGCACTAGTTCTATTAACCAAAAATTTAAAGATACCCGCTCATGTTGCGATGAGTACGATGAGTTCTTTATATCTAAATAAAATAATATCTTACCCTAGAACAGATAGCGATGTTTATAGACCAGGTTTTAATCATAAAGATTTAATAAGCAATTTTCTAAATCACTCCTTATTTGGCAACTACACAGATAAACTATTAAGAAATAATAGAATTAGACCGACTAGAGGTAAAAAAGATGCAGGTGATCATCCACCAATTACTCCTCTTGTTAGTTTAGAATTAATGGATGATAAACTTGAAAATGATCTTCAGAAAAAAGTATATAACTTACTAGCAAGACACTATCTTGCATTGTTTGGTGAGGAAGCAACTGAATCAAAACAATTTTTAAAACTTTTAATTAAAGATGAGCCATTCAATGCTCAACTAGTATC
>JBATUM010000009.1:0-8876 GCA_049671145.1 Promethearchaeia archaeon | reverse complement strand
CTATTTACTCTTACCCTTATTTTTTTATATGATACTCCTATAATATAACTGTTTGGATTTAAAAGCATTACTCTTGTCTAACTTATAAAAAATTTATAAAACATTTATAGCAATTTTAATTCTTAATTATATCATGGTGGATAAAATTGGATTAATTTATACTTCACGATATATGGAGTATAATTTTGGACCAGACCACCCATTACGTCCCCTAAGATTAAAGCTTACTTATAGTCTTATGGAAAAGTTAGGCCTATTAAACCATAAACTATTAGAGATTTTTGAACCTAGGGAAGCTACAAGGGAAGAAATTGAAAGAGTTCACTCCTCAGATTATATTGATGTTGTCAAAAAATTGAGTAATAACGTCAATGATAGAACGATCCAACCTTATGTGTATGGGTTAGGTCCCGGAGATAATCCAATTTTTAAAGGGATGTATGAAGCATCTGCGTTAGTATGCGGAGCTAGTATAAAGGCAGCGGAATTGGTTTGGATGAATAATAATATCGTGCATGCTTTTAATCCAGCAGGAGGTCTCCATCATGCTTATAAAAATAAAGCTTCAGGATTTTGTATTTTTAATGATATTGCTATAGCTATAAAATATCTTAAAAACTTAAAAAAGGACATTAGAATTGCTTATTTGGATATTGATTGCCATCATGGAGATGGTGTTCAATGGCTATTTTATGATGATCCAAACGTATTGACCATTTCCTTCCACGAAAGTGGGAAATTTTTATTCCCAGGAACAGGCAATACTAATGAACATGGAGAAGGAAAAGGAAAAGGATATTCTATTAATTTTCCACTATTACCAGGAACAACAAATAAAATGCTTATAAAACTTTTTAGGTATTGCGTACCAAAAATATTAGAAGTATACGCTCCGGATATATTATTTACCCAATTAGGTGTAGATATGCATTATAACGATCCACTTACCCAAATGGGTGTATCTATCTCCGCTTATAGAGATATTGCTCAAACTATGGAAACATGTGCAAGAGATTATTGCCAAAATAAATGGGTTGCCGTAGGAGGAGGAGGATATTTAATGTCAGTTGTACCACGTGCATGGTCTCTCTTTTTAGCAAAAATGTTACATGTAGAATTACCGAATGAATTACCTACAAGTTGGGTAAATGAAGTAAAAGAACTTATTCCTTATGAAGACATTCCTTATCTATTATGGGATCGAAATGATAAAGCAGAATTACAGTTATTATCTCATCCCGAAATTGCTAAAAAGATGATTGATTATAATAAAGAACTTAAAATGTTATGCGAAGAAAAATATCTTCCAGATCTTTTAAAAGCGTAACTTATAGATTTATTAATTAATAATTAAGTTATTCTTTTTTATAATCCATTCATCAATTAGAAATATTTGACTTGAGTCATCTTCTATTATATAATTTGACTTAATTGTTGATTTTGGAATCCATATTTCTGTATCGTTATTAAAATTAATTAAAAGAGCTTTATCAGTCGAGTTTTTAATCGAACCTTCAATTTGGCTAATTTTTCCCTCATTAACTTCGCTATTCCCTATAGTAATACCTTTAGACTTTGGGGTAATAACTTGATTATTATGAACACTTTTTAAGTTCTCTTTTGGCACCTTCTTATTTCCGGTAAAATTGGAGGTAGTAGCGTATTCTATTTTTTCTTTAAGTATATGTTTCAATAATAGCCGTAATAATTCAACTTGGGAATAATTTAAAACCTTGGAGTATTTTCCAATCCTTATCATGAGCCTTTTATCATTCTTTTCGTCCCATTTAAATGAAATCTGTGTTTTTGAATCATTAAAATTATGAAAACTTGACCATGCTTTCTCATTTTTTTTTAAGACTTGTAATATCATTATTATTTCGTCTAAATTACACTTTATTGTCTTTCCTTCTCCTGCAGAAGGTTTTTCCCAACTTCCATTTTGTTTTTTCTGAATGCATTTGAAATAAAGATAGGGATCGCTTCTCGAAGAGCTTAATAATGTTAAACCCGTTGATTGCCCGAAAAAACTTTGAGAATGTTTATCTACCATATTTCTCACATACTTCAAGGAATTCTTTATTTATAATTCAATACAGATAGGTGAATTTATGATGTGTATTAGTGTTTAATAAAGGAATATGATGAAGATATTTAAAAAAAAAATTATTTAGAAATTAGATTTTTAATTTTCTTTACTCCCATTTCAACCCAGCTGCCTTATAGCTATCTGAAACACCCATTAATACTTCAGATTGGATACGAAAACCTTCAATTTGAGCAAAAGGGAAAAAATATTTGTTAAGTTCCATTGCTGCTTCTTCACCTTTTCCTTTTTCTGTATAAATTAAATGATATGCCTTCATACCATCTTTTCCTGCTAATGTATTAAAAACGCGCCATTTTGTAACAAAAGGTAGCTCTCTAGGTTGTTTCAAATATAATTTTGCTAGGTCTATTGCTTTATGTGGAGGAACCCATGTTGTAATCATAATTAACATAGCTTTATTTACCTCATTTATTTTAATCATTTTTTTTGAATTTCAAGGTAGTGAGAATATATGATGGCGAAACATATAATTATTTTCATTTGTGTCAAAAATTGCTGTAATATAATCTTAAACTCATTAAAAATATAGAAAATTATGAAACTCCTTCTTTTTTTATCTTATTATTTTTATTCACATATCAAGATTCTGATTGAAAAGAAAGTAAAATGAAAGAACTCTCCTTAATTAGTACACCAGCGGAATCTGGAATTCACAAAGCTCTAAAAGTATTATTATGTCAAAATTTGTACGAGAATAATGATAATATTATAGAAAAATCTCTCGAAAAATATTTTGGCAATAGATTTGCCGATATTTACTTGAAATTAGACAATGGTAAGGAGATAGTTATAGAGGTACAGAATTCGAAAATTTCCGTGAAAGAATTAAAAAACAGAACAAAAGATTATAATGACAAAGGTATTTACGTACTATGGATACTCCACGGCAAGGGAGCTTGCGCAGTTTCACCAAAATCACCAAAGAATGAAAGGGTAATTAAAGTTAGCCCGGCTGAAAGCTTTTTGCATAAAATGTATGGTGGACGTGTCTATTATATTAATTTAGTTGATTTTAAAAAAAATATGTCAATATCAGTCCCTTTTGCACTCCATTTTTCTAAATTATTAAATAAAAAGAAAAGGGGAATGTTTAGATTTAGATTTCATACCTTTTTTTATCGTAGCTCCAATTTTATGGAAATTCCTAGTTGGAAATTATTGTGTACAGAATTTTTAGGATTTAAAATAGCCAGATTTTATGATAAAAATATTAAAATTCTATTAAAAGAAGAAATCTTAAATTATATCAACCAATATTCTAAATCTACTATTAAAGGTAAAAAATTACTCAAATTAGTTATGAAAAATTTTAATAAAAAGTATGGAAAACTAATGATATTCAATTCATTGATCGAATTAAATAATAATAACAAAATTAATTTTGATTATAAACTCATAAAAAGAATTCGAAAGAAAATATTATAAATCTATTACTAACCTTTATTAAAAAACGTAGGAGATTTTAATAATGTGTTCAAAACATGGCAAACCAAATTGCAATTTGAATTAACTTAATTTTCCTATATTTTCCTTTTTGTCATAGGAAAAAATAAACATTTAAATATTAGCTCGGTCATAATTAATCTATCAACTAAGAATCGGATCACAATGATATCAAAATATATTCTTATACCTAAAGCCGAAAGGCTCAAATACCTCAACCCTTAACCCTGTTATTAGATAAATACAACATCTCCTCTTTTAATTTTTTTGGAAATATCGTTGATTCCGATTCTCCTCCTTTCTTTCTAAGGTTTTTAATTTAAAATTAAATTTGGTTAATTTAAAATCTTTTCACTTATAGAACTCTAAACATTAAAGACTTTTCCAGTTCTACTTGTATTATTTTGATATAAAAACAAATCGATTAGGAATCGATTCCTAACTGAGATTTTGAGTCATAAAAGTTGAAATAAGAATGTTATGTTACCAAAACATTAAAAAAAAAATAGTCTATTATTTAATAAGAATATAAAAATTAAATTTCTGAGTTGAGGTTCAAGTTGGTTCAAAATTTAAAATTAACTAGCGGGATAGAAGTTGAATTCGATGATAAAGCTCCCAAAACTCTTTTTGAAGTATTAATAAGTGACCTTTTAATCCCAAGATATAAGGAAAATAAGGATTGGAACTTAAGTTTAAATATCATTATTGAAGAAATAAATCGTTTAATATCAAAATATAGTTTAGATCCCAAATTAAAACTGGAATTATTAAATCAAGTTGAGGAACATCTTGATAAGGACATAGCGGAACTTACAGGTACAGACAAGATTGAGATTTTGTTCTTAAATATGGATGATTATGTTGAGGATATAAAAAAGTTGATTACAGCTGGTAAAAATAAACAAGATTTAAGAAATGATATGGCACAGTTAGTTTATCCGCTGACTCTTTTTGAATTAGGAGAACTTTTTATTTTCTTGGGTAAGAGAGCTTTTCTTAAATAACTTTTTACATAATTTTATTACTTTTATTTTTATTATATGGTTATAAAGTAGTTATTGGGCATGTTTATAATATAAAGATTTTATCTTTAGAGAATCCAATTCAGGAGAAACTGAACTGCAATATATTTTTTTGTTGAAAATGTCTACGATTATCAGATTCTCTAAATTGCTGCAAATTTAAAAAGAGATCAATATTAAATTTACCATTAAAATTGTAAAGTATACTCCAATTGGAATATCATTTATGATTTCACCAACAATTCTCAAACTGCTTCCAACCTTCTCAGGAGTATTTGCTGGTTCGAATTCTTTTGCCATCTTTCCATATGTTTTAGATTTACCTGCAAAAAATGATCCTACAACGTGAATTACTATCAGTGCAATAAGCGCAGGGAATCTTCTTGCTATTTCATTAAGAGTAAAAACAAATAGGTGTCCCGAATATCTAAAAATATTAAATCCTATAATTAAAAAAGGTATCGCTATACAAATAGAAACTATTGCAAAAGCTAAGCATTTTTTTGAAAATCTACCTGGCGTTCCTGGTGCGAGTATTTGTTTCTCGCTAGCTGGAACTTCTACAGTCTTTGGTATTGAAGGAGATTTAATTATTGATGGACTTGATTTTGTTTCAGTAATTAATTGCGAGTCTCCTGCTGTAGTTGAAATTTCACTTCCACAATTTTGACAAAACTTTTGATTTGGATCCTTTAATTTTTCACCACAATGCGGACAAAACATGGTTTATCTTCCAAATAATAATTTATTTTATTTTAATATTGTTTAATTTAAAGTTTTAAAGTATATTTAGAGAGATATTCATCAACAGTAATAAAAAGAATATTCCCATCGCTATGGCATTGATAATAACTCCTACAATCCCCAGTGCATTTCCAACTTTCTCAACAGTATTTACGGGTTCAAGATTTTTTGCATGTTTACTATGTGATCTAGATGAACTTCCAAACGTTAACCCCACAAGATGGATTGATGCGATTATTGTCCACCACATATACCTTCTAGACATACTTGGGTTATATATCCAAATTCTTGAGAACATAAAAATGATAAAACCAATATATAACCCAACTGCTGCTATACCAATAGAAGTTATGGCGAAACCTAGACTCTTTTTTGAATGTGTACCCACTCCTCCTTTCACAACTGGTTTTTGTTGAATATCTGGAATATCAGAATAAACTTGCCTTGATGGTTTTAACGTTATCTGGGTATACTGATCTCTTTCACTTGTTATTTGGAATGCTTCAGAATTGTCTGAAAGTTTACTTCCACAGTTATGGCAAAACCTTTGATTTGGGTCCCTTAAATTTTCACCACAATTTGGGCAATACATAATTTATCTTCTGAATAATGTTCTATTAAATAATTAAATATGTTAATTATCAATAATACAGAATTATTTGATCACTTTTAAAACTTTAATAGACCATTTTTTTAATATTCTTTTTTCTAACAGATTTTTTGTATTTCTAAATTTTTTTAAGATGTGTTTCTATAAAGCACTACAATAGTTAATCGATAATAAAAAGTTTAAATAAATGGTTGAATTTCTCTTCAAAAAGAATTAGTTATAAAATGAATTAGGAAAAAGGGATTGATGATGTGTCAATGGTGTATGAAACATGGTGCTGGTAAAAAATGGTATATGAATGCATATAATTATTCTAATGAACTCGCTGAAAAAGAAAATATGAAAGATTATTTGACCGAACAATGGATGAATTTTGAGCAAGTATTCATCAGGAGGATCATGGGATTTTCCTCTAAGAATTTAGGATACAAATTAAAAATGCCAATTATTGGGAGAATTCTGCGTTGGCGAGCTGAAAATATGATTCATAGTGAAAAGAAAAATAGAAACCCGATAAATGCAGATGGCCATTTTGGCCAAGTAATACCCTTAGAAGACGCTAAAATAATTATGTCTGAACTAGCTGCTGAACCAATGATTTGCAATTATTGTATGTGCCGTTGGATGCAGAGAAAAGAAAAAGAAGCAGTTTGTATTAATTTCGGTGTTTTGTCAGAAGTTATTGAAAAACTTCCAAGATTTATTCCTAAGGAAAGAACTGTTAGGATAGATCGTGAAACTGCTATGGAAAAATTAGAGGAATTCAATAAGAAAGGTTATATTTCTACTGTGTGGTTTCAGCCAGTTCCTTATATTAATGCTGTTTGCTCATGTGAAAGCCCTGAATGTGGAGCATTTACTTTGAGAACTAAATTCGATTTAATGGCGATGTACAAAGCAGAATATATCATCCAATTAGACCAAGATAAATGTCAAGGTTGCAAATCTTGTGTTGCTATGTGCCAATTAAATGCTATACGCTTTATTCCTTCAATGAATAGAGTTATTATAAATTATGATAAGTGTTTTGGATGTGGGATTTGTCGACATGCATGTAATTATGACGCTTTAAAATTAATTCCAAGAGAAAAATACCCTGGATTTGATGGAAAATATTAGGTGATAATAACTTTGGGAAAAAAAGTTAATATAGATTTAGATTATTCCAAATGTGGTGAAAATGGTAAAATTGACCCTAGAGATTGTGGTTTATGTTTGAAGGTTTGCGATCCAGCCGTTTTCGTAATGCATGAAACTATTGGAACTGAAAAAGAACAAGAAGATCCATATGATCCCCAAGATTGGCGAATAACCCCAATTTGGGGTTCACTATGTACTCGCTGTTTTAAATGTGTCGAAGTATGCCCCGAAAAGGCCATCACAATAAAATGGTAAAATCTTAATTTACTTTTTATCTAAAAAGGGTATAGCGATGTAGAAATAGGCAAAGTCGCTTGAGCCAACTTTATTCAAGTATTTAAAAAAATTTATAGCTAAAACTTATTTTATATTAAGAGCTTCGGCAGTATCATATAAATAACTAAAATAATAATTAGCAGCAGGTCCAAATGCTATATGGTCCGTAACGGCACCAAAATAACTGAGTTTCTTAAAGATTTTCTGAGTTAAGACGAGAAACGCATCTTCCCCTTCATCCATGATAACAGCAGTTCCAAACACTTGGTCTCGGGTTTTGATTTCAGCAATTTCACTATATTTAGTGATTAATTCATTGAATTTATTATCTTCAAAAGAGTGTTCCTCTACTAATATTCTTATGTCAGTGACTCCTCTAGCCCTTGCTTTTTTCATATCATCATGAAAAACTTCTAAAAATTCATATTCAGGGACAATTAAATAAATTGCGTTTTTAGCCATATTTATCAAAGCTAAACTTCGATTTATACACACGTCTCTACCCCTGTGTATATATAATGCGATTTTGATAGGAGCATCATGAGACTGATAAATAGGTGTAAGTGTATGGATTATTTTATTTGAAAAACCATCAAAACTATCATTATATTGTTTTTTAGCAATAATTAATGCTTCATCTGGACTTTTTGCAAAATATCTTGAGGGGCGAGATTCTTCTTCTTTAATAATCCACATCTTTTCTTTTTCCAATTGGGTTAGGATGTTATATATTCGAGAATAGGGTACTCCCGAGGCTTCAGAAAGCTCTCTTGCATCCATTGGTCCTTTTACAACAAGAGTAAGATAGATAGCAATCTCATAATCAGTTAATCCTATATTGCGAAGCGCTTCTTTAACAGCTTCTGGAATCTCTTTAGACATAAATTTTTCACCAGAAAAACATTTTTACAAAAAGTTTGTAATTTAAGAGGTTTTAAGCATATAAAAGAATTTTGTTAATTATTAAATAATAAGAATTCATAATATAATAAAAATACTATTACTATTCTTATCAGTATTATATTTATGTACCCTTGCGGGGTAAGTCCTCTTATGACTATTATTTTTTCATAAGAGTCATTCTTCAACATATTTTTAAATATTTTAAATTTTGATGAATAAACGAGAGACATCCTCATCCTCCTACGTCAGTTAAAGTGTTTACAGCAAAAAAAATTATAACTATAGTAAAAGCCGAAATTAATGCAACAATTAGAATTATAAGGAAAATTCTTTTCTTTCTTGGATCTTGTAATAGTTTAATTGGCATTTTTACAAACCAATAAATGAGTATTTTGGTTAAGTTTTTTATGAAAATTTAAAAAAAAATTTTACTTCTTTTCTTAGAATTTCTCCTATTATTTAATATTTTAGTCTTTGGGTAAAACTCCACTAATAAGGCCTAAAACTCCTCCTGCTTAAGCAAGCTACTTTTTAAAATATTTTTTAATGAAATCTCTTCTTAATTGTTTAGAATTTTCCCCATTTTTTAAAATATAGTTTTCACACTTTCTATATACTTCAAGCA
>JBATUM010000008.1:0-1859 GCA_049671145.1 Promethearchaeia archaeon | reverse complement strand
GAAGATATCCTTTATCACAACAGCATTTTGCTACCCCACATTCGCCATAGAACATCTCACCTTTACATATTTGGCATCCCAAGCAGTTAGTTCTCTCTTTCCATTCGCATATGCCACAATATGCTCCACACATACCTATTTGTTCTTTATCCATTAGTCAATAACACTTCTTTCAGTTCTTATTGGATAATATTTTCATATATAATTATAATTATATTATAGAATTTTTTTTTTAATTTTTTTTTTATAATAATTTATAGTTTTTCTCGTTATTCTCGGGAGAGATAATGATTTTTATGTGTCCGGGTTTATCGATGAACCACTCGAAAATATGTTCGAAAATATGCTATAATGTTTTATAAGAAATAAGAAAATCTTAGAAAATTTATAAAAAGGCCAGAAATTGATTAATTACTATTCATAATCCGTATTGGAACGAATATATTCAATAATAACCTATAACCCGACCATTTCAATGCTTATATCCCATAACTTTTTAGCAAACGTCTCATTGTAGGAAGCTTCTGATGATTTTTGCTCTTGTTTATTAATAAAATACTTGCCAGTTTCCGCTTCTACTTCTGGTGAGGATGCTAAATATATCGAAGTTTCAGCTCCTTTTTCAGGGTTTTTGAAAAAGCGTCTTACTATCCCTTTTTTAGGTTTGGATCTGTCTACACCTAAATTTGTGTTTACTACTCCCGGATGAATCGTGTTCACAGTAACTCCTGTGCTTTCTAATCTTCTACTCAATTCATATGAAGTTAACATCAGAGCTAATTTTGAATCTCCATATAATCCCATAAATCGACGTTTTTTATGCTCACCTTGTAGGTCCTCAAAATCAATTGTTCCGTATTTATGAGCAGCTGAAGCTACATTTATTATTCTGCTTGGGGCACTCTTTTTCAATGTATCAAGTAATAGATTCGTCAATAAAAATGGTGCTAAAAAATTTACCGCAAAGTTCAATTCGAATCCATCAACCGATGAAGCTCGCTTCGAGAGCATGACCCCGGCATTATTTATAAGTACATGCAGATTCTGATACTTATTCTTGAACTCAGTTGCCAAATTTCGAATTGAATCCAGGGAGGATAAATCGCATAACAATAAATCCACATTCTTATTTCCTGTTTTTTCAATTATCTCTTTTTGCGCGGGTTCTCCCCGCTCCTTATTTCTACAGACCATCACTACAGTTGCATTCATTTCTGCTAATCCTATAGCCGTAGCTTTCCCAATACCCGAATTGGCTCCGGTGATCATACAAATTTTTCCTTCCATACTCATATTTTCTATCTTCAACTCAATTTTAATTTGATTATTGTAAGAATTAATATTAGGAAATCATTCATACTTTATCAAAATTCCATCTATATCTTATAAATCAATCTGTAAGCAAAATCTGAACCTGAACCTAAAGAAGATGAGCGAATTCCTAATACTATATGAATAATATCTTTGAAGATATTCAATAGTTTTGCTAAAAATGAATCGTGAAATAACCGTTATTCTTTAAATATTCATATCAAATATATGATTCGAGATAATAGTTTATAATGTAATCTAATCTTCGAGTAATTCAAGCTGAAAATAAAACATTTCCATACTACTATTTAAATAATTATTAATTTGATAAACTTCTGAAAGAACTTTAAAGATTTCTCCAAGAATATTCTTTACTTTATCTGAAGTATCGATGCTTCTTTTTCTAAACTTAATATAAGAATTTAAAATTTTGGAAAGTATATTCCTATCATATTTTTGGGGAAATGTAAATTTACAAGATGAGTCACTCAAGCCAAAATGAGGATTAATAGCTATCCCTTTTAATTATAATTGGGTTATCCCTATTG
>JBATUM010000007.1:0-61450 GCA_049671145.1 Promethearchaeia archaeon | reverse complement strand
TTATAACTGAACAAAATAAACCCTTTTTTATAAATCTAGCAGATGATCCACCAAATTTTAATAAAATAACGACTTGTTCCATCTGTTTTCAAAGAGATAACCAAGGTCTGGTTAAATGTCCTGCCTGTGGAACGGTAACCCATAAGACTTGTTGGTCTCTGTGGGCAAAAACATCAAGTTTTGGAATCCCTCATGTATTTAGGTGCCATAATTGCTTCAATATACTAAAGCTTGATAAAAATTTTGTACTTGACGTTCAAGCCGGTAGAATGCCTATATCTACAGAAATTAAAAAAGTAGAAAAGAAAAATATCATTGAATACTTACGAGAAATCGAATCAAAAACTCAACCGAAGGTCGTTCACACTGACGACCCTTTTGCGCCAAAAACAAAAATTTTGATTTGCCCTAACTGTAGTAAAATCATAAAAAGTGAAAAAAAGAACTGTCCAACCTGCGGTTTTTTATTATATTAGGTAATAAAAGATAGTAATTGTTGAATATTTTTTAAATTCATAATCGAAGGCTCTTCTTTCCTTTCTTGACTTTCAAATCGTAGATAACAATCATAGCTACAATGACAATTCCTAGTCCTAATAAGCTAAAACTAATTAAAGCTAAATAATTTCTTGGTAAAGAAGTATAGACGATTCCAACTAAATTATATTCAATGATTTCATTATTCCATTCCCAACTAAAGCATTTAGTACAATATTTATCAAGAATAGGTACTCTAAGCAGATCCATATCAGAAATTTTGCAATCTTCTTCGTGATAACAATAATCTGGTAAGCGACCATACACTTTGAATTCTACTTTCTCAGTAACATTACCATTCCAGACCCTAGCAGTTCCTACATCATAAATAATTTCAAGATATCCAAAATCTTTTATAATACCTCTAACACTTCTTTCTATAGATTCACATGAGAAACAAATTAACACAGAATTGTTTGCAGGAATAGTTATATTAAAGAGGTAAAACTTTCTGACATTATCAATATTTTCTAGGTATTTATTCCAGACTTCTGAAATGGGATTTGTATAGTATGGATTTTCATATTCTAGTAAAATCGTATCATAGATGAGCGCTGGATTATTATCTATGGTTAATGAATAATTGTATATGATAGTCCCCCACCCAAAAGGCATTCCTATAGTGATATTTATTGTCTCATCTGGGTTAAATATCGTATAATTACTTTTAAAGTTCCACATCAAATAATTTGGGAAGTTTAAAGCATTAATTTCAAATTTAACTTCAGCATTTAGTAATGAGAGAGACAAATTTTCTTTCGGTAATATCCCACCTATCGTGCTCACTGGAGTGGGATTTGCTTTGACAAAATCAGTATTATTTATTTGATTTAGTTGGATCATTAATAAAATAAGAATAAATAAGAAAATTTTCCTTTTATTCAACTTCT
Organism: Promethearchaeia archaeon; assembly: GCA_049671145.1. GTDB lineage: Archaea > Asgardarchaeota > Lokiarchaeia > Sigyniarchaeales > SOKP01 > SOKP01. The sequence goes on along the minus strand of JBATUM010000007.1, from coordinate 60,023 downwards.
GTCTCATATTCAAGATACAAAAAAGTCAAGAAAACTTTTAATTCTTTCCTACAGATGTAAGCTAATTACTTTAATTCAATTCGACCAATTGCTCTAAATGGTAAATTCTCGCTAAATTCATTATAATCGAATATTCTTCTTCCATCTATGAGATTTGGTGTTCTCATAAATCTTTTAAAATCATCAGGTTTTAATTCTCGAAACTCATCCCACTCAGTAATAAGTAAAGCACATTCAGAATCTTTTAAAGCCTCCTCAATTGAACTAGCATACGAGATTTTATCTTTTAATTCAATTTTAGCAGTATGGATCGCTTTAGGATCGTATCCTACAATATCTTTTAGATTTCTCCTTAATAATTCATTTATTACTCGAATACTTGCAGCTTCTCGCATATCATCAGTACCGGGTTTAAATGCTAGACCTAATAAAGTAATCTTTTTACCCTTTAACCCTCCAGTTAATTCTTCAGCAATGTCAACAATATGTACTGCTTGGTCATCATTAATATCAAGAATGGCTTCTAATAATTTTGATTTGTATCCCTTACTATTAGCCCATGCCTTAATAGCATTAACATCCTTATGAAAACAAGACCCACCGAAGCCTAATCCTGCACGCAAAAATCTTGGGTTGATTCTATAATCCAAGCCTACGCCTTTCATCACTTGCACGATATCAACATTGGGAACCAACTCTGCAAAGTTAGCAAACTCATTAGCATAACTTATTTTTGTAGATAAAAGACAGTTATTTCCATACTTAACTAATTCTGCGCTTTCTAAATTCATTCGGAGGATAGGACAGTTTTTTAGATGATCACCATAGAAATATTCATAAAATTCCTGTAGCATAACACCGCTTTTTTCGTCAAATTCTCCTATTATAATTCTATCTGGATGCAATGTATCTTCAATTGAGCGTCCTTCAGCTAAAAATTCCGGTTGCATGCATAATCCATAATCCTTCCCTGGTTGTTTTCCTGAAACCTCAGAGATAATCTTTCCCACTAAATTGCGTGTCGTACTAGGAACAACAGTTGATCGAACAACTACCAAATGATATTTATCTTTAATTTTTAACGCTTCTCCAATTTCTTTTGCTGTACTTTCAATGAAACCTAAATCGATACTTTTATCCTCTCTCATTGGAGTTCCTTGAGTAATCATGGATATATCTGTTTCTGTTATGGTTTTTACTGGATCAGTTAAGCACTTTAAAAGATCGGGTTTAACCCTTTTAATATTATCCATTATTTCCTGTAAACCAGCTTCATAAAAGGTGGCTTTTCCCTCATTAATCATAGCTGCCTTTTCTTCATTATGGGTTGATGCCAAAACCTTAATATCTTTATTCGCAAAACAAGCTGCTGAACATAATCCTATAAAGCCGGTTCCTAAAATTGATACTTTATATTTGAACATTTTCAAGGATCTACTCTTACTATTTTTAATATAGTTATGAATTTTCGAATTATAATTAAAGCTTTTGATGTGTTTTGAATAAATTTAAAATAAAGTGAATCTAGTATTACATTTATGGTCTCTTTTTGAAATATTAGATGCATGGAAATACCATGGGTAGAATATTTCTAAGTGTAATTAAAACATAAAGGTAATAATAAAATATGAAAGGTTTGAGGAAAAAGCTTGAAATTTCAGATAAGGCCTTAAAGGCAGTTAATGATTTTCTTTTAGATGAGAGTAATCCATTAATTAATGATCTTTTAGAATTGCTAGATAAATATGGTGGTATAGAAGAAATCAATAGAAAAGCTGAGGAGGCTGGTAAAGTCGAAAATTTAATGCAAAAACTAGAAAAAGTAAATCCAAATTATATAAAAGATCTTGAATGGCTAATTAATCAGAGAGATAATAATGCTTTTATTAGTATTCCTGAGTATAGAAGAAAGATTCTTGGGGAAAAAGTATCGCAAATGAAATTTAATGAGGATTTTGCAGTTACTCTGGAATTATCTGCTTGTCAATATTTCCCATTTCTTATTGCAATTGCTAAAGATGCTATTGATACTCAACAGCTAGTTCCTGGAAGAATTATTCGAGTTAGAAATATGAAGGAACAGGAGGAAGATGGAGATTTAATTGCCATGGCAGCAGCAATGCAAATTATTGGTTCTACGTGGGTTGAGACATTAGATACAAAAGGAACTGCTCCAGGACCAGATGGACTTCCCGTAAATGTACATTTAGGAGGACCTGAAACTATAACTGGATATTTTGGTGGTGTAGGGCAACCCAATGATTTTGCTTTAAAATGGATTGATGAATTTCTCTATTACTATACTAATTATGGAATAAAGCAAGTGCTTAATGTAAATCCTGGCACTGTTTTACTTGGATATTTCATTTATAAGTTAGGAATTCACAACGAATTCAAGATAAGTGTTTATATGGGTAATGATAACCCTTATTCCTGTCTTTGGACTTTATTAACAGCAAAATTGTTTGCTCGCGAAGATGGCTCAAGTCCACTTATAGGTTTTAATCTTGCTAATTCGGTTAATAATGAGACTATTGAATTAGCGGCATATATTCGTAAAAATTTTGATTTTGAAGATGTGGTTAGATTAGAACATCATATAACCGAGACTTGGAAGAGTATAGTAAGACAACCTTATGATCGGAGAGATGAATTATTAGAATTAGCAGTAAAAGTTAAAAATATAAGTGCTAAACATGAAGGAGGAGATGTAGAGGTCGATGAAAGCAGGGACCATCCTACAGATATTCTTGAATACTTTATGTCTAAAGAAGAACTAATAAAAGCAGGATTATGGGATTTTCTACGCATAAATCATCTTGATAGATACAGAGCAGTTAATCATACAGCTAAAGCTCTTACTGAAAAAGGGCTTAGCTTTATAGCAGCAAGTAATTTGCATAAATCACTATAACATTGAGAGGTGAAAAATAAAATGGGAAAGTTTGATTTTCGTCCAACTGGAGTTATGCCAGCTATGGTCACACCTTTCAATAAAGATGAGTCAATTAATGAGGAAATGTTGAGGAGTTTAGTTAATCATCTAATTGAACAAGAAGTAACAGGTTTAGTGCCCTCTGGAACAACAGGAGAATTTGTTAATATGACTTTTGAAGAAAGATTAAAAGTAATAGAGATCGTTGTGGATGAAACTAATGGCAGGGTTCCTGTAATTGCAGGTACAGGAGAAACTGGCACTAAATTAGTAGTAGATGCAACTAAGGCGGCAACAGATATTGGAGTAGATGCTGTATTAATTGTTACTCCTTATTATTTAAAACCTAAAGCTAAAGGTCTTTACGATCACTATTTTACAATAGCAGAAAAAACAGAAATTCCTATTGTGCTATATAATATTCCAGTCTGTACTGGAGTAGAGCTACCATGGACAGTGGTTGAAGATCTGGTAGATATCGAAAATATTGTAGCTATAAAAGATTCTAGTGGAGATTATAAATATTTTTCTGCCTTATTAGAAAAAGTTAGTGATAAAATTTCAGTCATGATTGGATGGGATGAGAATGTCTTGGGTGCCTTAGCGGGAGGTGCCGCTGGATGCATTCTAGGTTCTGCAAATGTATTCCCTAAAATTTGGCTTGAAATTTATGACCATGTGAAAAACAATCGTCTAGAAGAGGCACAAATACTTCAAAAGCGAGTTCAGAAAATAGCAAGGCTTTTAATAAATTCAGGAGCACTAGGCGTTAAATCTTGTTTAAATATGATGAAAGTTCCAGTAGGTAAAACCCGACAACCAATTGTTTTAGGTGATGCTCTTTCTTATGAAATAAAAGATGAGTTACGAGTTGAGCTTGAAAAGTTAGGTTTGATTCAAAAGACAGAATTAAAGTTTGAATTTGGAGAAAAGCCACTTACAAGCCGATTCTATGCTGTTGGAATTACACCTGAGAAAATCACAGATTTTGATTTAAAAGTAGGGGAATCCCTTGTAGGCAATCGTGTCGAACTTGCACATATTGATCTTCTAATTGGTAGGAAAGATGGTCCAGTTGGAAATGCATATGCTCAAGCTTTAGCAAACCCAGAAGAAGGACGTGAAGGACTTCAAGTCATACTTGAACCTAATATGCAAGTAAAACCACCTACAATTATGATTCCTACGATTCGTCCAATATCACTTCGACATGCAAGTTTAACATATGGACCTGCTCAAGCAGCAATAGCTAAGGCAGTAATGCAATGTGTTGAAGATGGAATTCTTCCAAGAGAATTAGCAGAAGATATTGTAATAATTGTAAATGTTTTTGTGCATCCAAGTGCTAGCGCAAGAAAAAGAATATTTATCAATAATTATAAAGCGACTCGTAATGCGATTCGAAAAGCAATGGAAAGTTTACCCTCTGTAGATGATGGTATCGAGAATGCAGAAAGTGCGCGACACCCATTTAGAAATGATCCATAATAAGGAGGAGATTATTATAGAATTGAAATATCTTTTTAGTCCAGGCAAAATTGGAAATATAAGCATTAAAAATCGTCTTGTTCGTTCAGCCACATGGGAATCAAGAGCAACTGAAGACGGCTATGTGACTGATTCGCTTATCGAATTCTATGAAGAATTAGCAAAGGGAGGTATTGGATTAATAATAACTGGATATATCGCTGTAGGTCCAAAAGGAGCTCAAACTACGCGCATGACAAGAATTTATGATGATTCGTATATACCTGGACAAAAAAAATTAGTAAGTTCTATTCACGAGTATTCAGATGTTAAGGTGGCTGCTCAAATAGGGCATACAGGTAATAATGTCATTAGTCGTAAATTAGAAACTGTTGGCCCATCACCAATTAGAGACCCTCTAACTAAGAAAGTATGTCGAGAATTGAAAAATGAAGAAATAAAAGAAATAGCAGAGAAATTTGCTGAGGCAGGTTTCAGAGCTTATGAGTGTGGTTATGACATGATACAATTGCACGCAGGGCATGCTTACTTATTGAGTGACTTTATTTCTCCATTTACTAATAGACGAAATGATGAATATGGGGGGTCTACTCTTAACCGATTAAAAATCGTTATCGATATTTACAATCAGATCAGAGATAATTTAGGAAAAGGATTTCCAATAACAATTAAACTAATTACTCAAGATTTTCTAGGAAAGGGAAAGGGACTAGATTTAGAAGAGGGTAAAGATATCGCTAAACATTTAGTAGAAATAGGTTTTGATGCTATTGAACCCACCTCTGGGCGTACAAGTTTAAGGGTAACAAATAATAAATCATTTCCAAGCGTAAACTTTAGTTCATCTGATGACGGAAATTACTACTTGCCAAACGCTAAAGCACTCAAACCAATAATGAAAGATTGTCCATTGATTTTTATGGGCGGTATAAGAAATCCAGTATCAGCAGATAAATTATTGGAAGAGAAAATAGTAGATTTTATATCAATGAGTAGACCTTTTATATATGAACCTGATTTAGCTAACCGATGGAATAGCGGAGATCTTTCCCCCTCACTATGTACTAATTGCAATGCTTGTTTTGGAATTGGTGAGAGAAGGGAAGTATATTGTGTGATAAAGAAAAAATTAGAAGGCGAAAGATAAATCATGTACCTTATACAGTAAGAGCTCAAATTTTTTATTTATAATTTTATTTCTTTTTATTTTTTTCTAGATATTGTTTTATTTAAACCTTGAATAATAAGATGAATTCCAAAAATAGTAAGAGTACCACCAATTAACGGTAATGAAATTAAAAAGATTACCGGGTGATCAGGGAAATTTATAAAGATAATTATAAAAAATATAGCATTTAGTAGACCAATGACTGTCGAAATTGAACCTAAAATCCAATTTACCCGCTTTTTTGTTGATTCCTTAGAAATATATCTTTCAGAGAACATTAAAAAGAAACCATAAATCATTAGAAAAATACCAACTAAGAATAATGGGAATAAGACTAAATTTCTGACAAGTTCAAAGGAAATTAATCTTTCATCCAATAGAACATAACTCGATATTATTATTGGGATAATGCCATCGGTCATTAAAAATAAACCTTTTACTTTTTGATTTAGTTTCTCTTTTAAAATGAGATATAACGCAAAAATTATTGTAAATATACTGAAAATGACTAAAGGAATTGAAAAAATCAGAAGGTAAGCATCCCAGTTTATGCTTGTAGTCCAAATTGTTATGAGAGCAATTATTAGAAAAATAATTCCTAACACTATTAAAAATAAACCTAAACTTCTCCTTTCCATGATTTTTTCAATCTCTTTCTTTTTTTTCCTTATTTAATATTGATTTAATTTACGATTTTATTTTATAATTTATTAAATTCTAAGGTCGATTGTATTAAAATTCTAATTGAAATGATGAAATCATTAATAGATATTAATATGAATATTAAAATTTCTGATTTTGTTGTTTAAATTAATGAATTAAATATTTTAATAAATCAAACAAATGTTCGAAGAAATAGAAGGTTGATATAAAATGGCAGAAAAAAAAACAGAATTAAAAGTCGGTGATTTGGCTCCTGAATTTTGCCTCCCAGATAAAGAAAATAAAAAAGTGTGTTTAAAAGATTTTGAAGGTAAATATAGAATAATATATTTTTATCCTAAAGATAATACTCCAGGATGCACAACCGAAGCTATAGGGTTCACAAATATTTTGCCTGAATTTCAAGATCTTAAGGCAGAAATAATAGGAATTAGCCCCGATAGTCCAAAATCTCATGCTAATTTTATTGCAAAGAAAAATTTGAAAGTAATATTACTTAGTGATGAAGATAAAGATACTCTAAAAAAGTATGGAGCTTGGGGGTTAAAAACATTCAGAGGAAAAACATATAAGGGCGTAATAAGGAGCACGTATTTAGTAGATCCTGAAGGCAAAATCTCACACATTTGGCCAAAAGTTAGTGTTAAAGGTCATCCTGAAGAGGTAAAAAATATCTTGGAAGGATTATTAGCTATAGCTTAAATTTTTATTATAATCTTTTTTAATTTTTTTATACAAATTTAATGAAAGTTATTATATGAAAAATATGAATGTAAAAAAGGCTATTAATCTAAGGAGAGCTTATAGATCTCTTGAACCCGTAGAAATATCATATGAGATCATAAATGAATTAGCAAAATCAGCTCAATTAGCACCCTCTTGTTTCAATAACCAACCATGGAGGTATATTTTTGTAAGAGATAAAGAAATACTAAAATCGATTTATGGTACCTTAACAAAAACAAACAAATGGGTTGAATTAAGTTCACTAATCATAGCAGTTTACAGTGATAAAAAGTTAGATTGCGTAATAAGAGAGAGAAATTATTACCTTTTTGATACTGGCATCGCAACCGGATTTATTATACTTAGAGCCACTGAATTAGGTTTAGTTGCCCATCCAATTGCAGGATTTAATGAAGAAGCGGCAAAAAGAGTATTGGGGATTCCAGAAGAGATGAGGCTCATTACATTAATAATCATTGGAAAACACTCTAACGAATTGAACAATTTGCTTTTAGATAAGCAAAAAAGAATAGAATATCAGAGACCAGAAAGAAAAAAAATAGATGAATTTATTTCAATTGATACTCATAAATAGATCTTATAATTTGAATTCTAATTTATTAAAAATTCTTTAGTATTTATTTTCTTATCTCTTTAAATCAAGAGTTAATGAATTATAAGCATTATCTTGATATTAATGCATTTTTTTGTTTATTTAGCAAGGTGAAGGATTAATTGATTAAATCGAATAAATTAATAAATGAAAAAAGTCCCTATTTACTTCAACATGTTAATAATCCAGTAGACTGGTATCCTTGGGGAGAAGAAGCTTTTCAAAAAGCAAAAAAAGAAAAAAAACCAATATTTTTATCAATAGGATACTCAACATGCCATTGGTGCCATGTTATGGCACATGAAAGCTTTGAAAGCCAGGATGTGGCTGATTTAATGAACGAAACATTCATTTCGATCAAGGTTGACAGAGAGGAGCGTCCAGATATAGATAAAATCTATATGACCGTATGTCAAATGATGACAGGTTCAGGAGGTTGGCCGTTAACAATTCTATTAACACCTGACAAGAAACCCTTTTTTGCAGGTACATATTTCCCTAAAGAGTCAAAATTTGGAAGAATTGGTCTTATAGACTTAATTAAAAGAGTTAAATCTCTATGGATTAATAATAAGGATGAGTTATTAGAATCAGCTGAAAAAATCACGTCCTCTCTTCAAAATTTAAGTCAAGAATCTCCTGGAGATAAATTTAATGAGAAAATTTTAAAGAAAACATATAATCAACTTTCATCACAATTTGATTCTAAAAAAGGAGGATTTAGTGATAGACCTAAATTTCCCACACCCCATAACTTAATGTTTTTACTACGTTATTGGAAACGCACTGGAGAGCAACACGCATTAGAAATGGTTGAAAAAACTTTACAAGAGATAAGAAAAGGAGGAATTTATGATCATATTGGTTTTGGAATTCACAGATATTCTACAGATAGAAATTGGTTTGTTCCACATTTCGAAAAAATGCTATATGATCAAGCTCTAATTGCTATAGCTTATATTGAAGCATTTCAAGCAACAAGAAAAAAAATTTATAAAAAAACAGCCGAAGAAATTTTTGAATATGTAATACGTGATATGGTCTCTCCCAAAGGTGGTTTTTATTCTGCTGAGGATGCAGATAGTGAAGGAGAAGAAGGAAAATTTTATGTTTGGTCAAGGAGGGAACTTGAAAAAGTTCTTGATCAAAAAGAAGTAGAGCTAATTACGAATATATATAATATCACCGCGTCCGGAAATTATTTAGAAGAAGCAACTGGAAGGAAAACAGATAAAAATATTTTATACTTAAATCAAATCCAAGACACCGACCAAGAAGAACAGTATCTTAAGCTTGAAGATATTCGTCAAAGATTGTTTATTTATCGTGAAAAAAGAGTACACCCACATAAGGATGATAAAATATTAACCGACTGGAATGGATTAATGATTGCTGCTTTAGCTAAAGGAGCAAAGGCTTTTTCAAGGCCAAAATACCTCAAAATTGCAGAAAATGCTACTAATTTTATAATAAATAATTTAAAAAAAGATGATGGAGTATTATTGCATCGATACAGGGAGGGAAATGCCGAAATTGAAGGCTTTCTTACGGATTATGCTTTTTTTATCTGGGGTTTACTTGAAATGTTTGAAGCAACATTTAATAATAAGTACTTAGAACTTGCATTAGAATTAAATGAATATCTATTGAAATATTTTTGGGATGAGCATATTGGTGGCTTCTATTTTACATCTGAATCTAGTGAAGAACTCTTAACTCGTCAAAAAGAAATATATGATGGAGCTATACCTTCAGGAAATTCGGTTTCTATGTTAAATTTATTACGTTTAAGTTATATTACAGGAGATCATGTATTAGAAGAGAAAGCAGATATCTTAAGCAGAGTATTTTCAGAAAAGTTAGAGGGGACTCCACTAGCATATACACAATTTATGGTTGCTGCGGATTTTGCTGTTGGCCCTACTTACTCATTAGTAGTAGCAGGAAACTCAGATTCAAAAGATACATTAAATATTTTAGAAGCCGTTGAAAACGAATATTTACCAAATAAAGTACTATTGCTTAGAAAAATGGAACAAGAAAATCCAGATATTGACAAATTTTCGAATTTTGTCCAGTTCTTTGATGATTTAGATAATAAAGCTACTGCATATGTCTGTATCGATAAAACATGCAAACCTCCAAGCCATGAAATTGATAAGATTCTTGAATATCTAAACTCTAGTTGGGAAACATAACTATTGTCTTTCAGTAATAACATCAATTATTTCTAATGGAATGTAGATTAGGTTATTGTATTTATCCTTTAATACAATAATATCATCATCAGTAATTGAGTCAAGAACTCCACCAAATTCTCTATCAATATGGCGAATATAAATATAAACGCCTGTTTTAACTAATCTTTCTACAATCTTTTTAGGTATCAAATAAAAAACACCATTTTTTTCTTAATACTAATAGTTTTTTCTAATTATTTAAGATTTAATCTTATGAGATAAAGAAATAAAAATTCGTATTTACTTAAAAAATAGAAGTTAATTGGTATAATCCGAATTCTTCTAGTTTTATATTTTGAGAAATAAAAAATTGCAGTTTAGCCCTATTCCTCCAAATACTGTTTTTTGCATACCTCTTGCTATCGGGCCATCTAAAGTATCAAATAGAAATGAAATAGTCATTATTATTAGAGAAATAATTATTAAGGCCAAATTTAATTGTATGAATAATCCACTTAACCCTAAAACAAAGGCACTTGCCAAACCAAAGAATAAGCCTATAAGCGTAAGGTGATTCGCAGATATTCTTCCTAGAAAAATTTTTTTAACTACTTTTTCATATGAAGTTCTTAATTTTGATTTAGATAGCCAACTATCAATCATATACTATATTTTCTTTATTGTTATTTTTATATTACTTTTATGTATTCATGCTTTCTCATAAATAACATTTTTGAAAAAATTAAATAGCAGTTTTTTAGTCATCTAAAAAATTTTTAACAATTCTTTTATATTACATATAAATAAATTTATTAAATAAGTAAAATTAAAAATAAAAATTAAGTAGAAAACTCCAAATTACATATCTAAAATGAAGACAAATGCCAAAAGGGCAGAGTGAAAAAATCAAGTTAATTTCGAAGTTTTTAGATAAAACTAAAGTAATAAATTTCGATAAACTAGATTCAATTGAAGATGTTATAAATTTTCCTATTTCTAATTTTAACTTTTTAAGCGATGCTGATGTAGATTTAATAAGTAGGTTATTCAAAATTAACAGCATAGGCCAATTTGCTCCTTTGGATCCTGAAAAGCCTTTCGAGATTTTGTATAAGGATAATAAAACTAAGAAAAAAATTGAGCATATATTGCAAACTGATTTAGAAATCGAAGATAAAGTAAAAAAAGCAGTGACAATAAGTAAGGTTATTTATAAAATAAAAGAAGAATCAATCTCATATTTAAAAAAAGAACAAAAAGTTATCGTCGTTGGATTAGGTAATGCTGGTAAGACAACAATATTAAAGAAATTTGGTGGTCAAATTGGAATAAAAGATTTAGCTAAATTAAGTCCAACAAAAGGAGTTGAGCGTCAAGAAATTATTACTCCTGATTTAGTTTTAATAATATGGGATTTTGGAGGCCAACAAGAATATAGAGAAATATATCTTCAAGACCCTCAGAAATATTTTTTAAAAGTGGATTTGATAATTTATGTTATTGATCTTCAAGATCCAGAAAAATTTGAGGAAAGTATTAAATATTTCGAAAAAATTATTGAGTACATCGAAAAACTTGAAGAAAAACCTTATATCTTGGTTTTTATACATAAATATGATCCAGACATAAAAGATTATCCAGAAGTATTACTTAATATAGAATTTGTAAAAGATTTAATTAAGAGTATTTTCAAAAATAGAAAAAAATTTGATTATGAGATATATTTAAGTTCTATCTATTCTTTGCTAGCAAAAGAACCGAAGTTTTCAAGATATCTTAAAGAAACTATGGAAAAAACTGCTACCTTATCAGATTATAAATTAGAAGGAATGGCATCAATTTTAGAATCAACTTTAAATGGAATTATTCGATTATCAGAAGTTGTAATGGATCAATATAATGAATTAAATAGTAGAATTAGACTAATTGAGGGTGAAGATTTAATAACAAATGGATTAACATCTTCAATGCCCTCTCCAGAATATTCTTCACCTCCATTAGCTTCTCAAAAAACTAGCAGTTCATCAAAAATAGTTTCACGCAAGGAGGCTAGACAGGCCAAGACGGCAGTTCTTGATGAATTAAAAGAATTAATTGAGAAGAAAAATAAAAGAACAAAGAAGAAATAAATTTTATTGGTTTTACTGTTCTGATACTAATCATACACTAGTATTCTTTTTTGTTAAACTTAACAATGAGTTAATTTTTAATACTAATTCTTTTTAAAGAAAACCAAAAATTAGAAAAATAGAGTAATTTTATTTTATTCAGAATTTGATTTAATTAATTTTATTTCAAAAAAATAACAACGTTTAAGAAAAAGATTATTAATATCGAGCAGGTGAATAACATTTCAGGGGATATAATTAAAAAGATAAATGATATGGCTAATTATTGTTATAATTGTAATCGTTGTGTTAATGTATGTCCACTTTCTCACATAGATGTTTTTTATCCCCAAAAATTAATTGTAGATTTACTTTTTTCGCCAATAGAGGAAGTTTTAGAAAATCATAATATATGGGATTGTCTTACATGTGGTCTTTGTTCAAATTATTGCCCCATGACACAAGAAAAGGCTGGTGTTAGATTCCCAGAATTGATATTAGAATTGAGAAAAATAGCTATCCATAATCAAAGTCAAATAGATAAAGTCATTCAGTGTGAAACTCATGATGAAATATTTCCACTCATCTCAAAAATTATGTCGGATGATAAATTACATCCAAATAAATTAGAGTTTTTGGAAAAATCTTCTTTAAAAATAACAGATTCAGGTAAAATCGCCTATTTTATGGGTTGTTTGCCTATTATGGACACTATTTTTTATAAATCAGATATCAATTATATAAACACACCAAAAACTATAATTGGTTTACTAAATGAGGCAAATATAATACCAGTTGTATTAAATGAAAAGTGTTGCGGGCATGATGTTTTATGGGGTAAAGGGGATAATATTACGTTTAAAAAACTTGCCGAATATAATGTTAAACTTTACAGAGATGCGGGTGTTGAAACAATTATCTTAGGATGTGCTGAAGGATACAGAACCTGGAAATTTGATTATCCTAAAGTAATAAAAGATTTTAATTTTAAGATTATGCATTTCTCCGAATTTTTTCTAGAGGAAAAAATCCTTGAAAATGTTAGATTTCCACCAGAAACTAAAATTAAAGTAACATATCACGATGCATGTCGACTAGGGCGTTTAGGAGGAAGATTATATGATGCTCCGAGGGAATTACTTAAGAAAATTCCAGGAGTTGAATTAATTGAAATGGAAAATATTAGAGATGACGCAAATTGCTGCGGAGTTTCGGCTTTTATGGGATGTAATGAATCAACTCGTACTTTTAGACAAAATCGCATAAATGAAGCAATAGAAACAGGGGCAGAATATTTAATTGTGCCTTGTCCGAAGTGCTTAACACATTTCGATTGCTATCTTAATGAACCCTCCTTAGATGAGGATCAAAAAGATTTAAAAAATAAGATCAAAGTTAAAGATTTGGCAAACTTTATTGGGGAACTGCTTTTCCTTGTTTAGGAACGACAAGGTGTAATAAAAATGATATATAATCTTTTTTAAAATGTATAAATATAAGAAATTTTCAATAATGGAGGATTAAAATTGAGCGAAAATGATAAAGTTGGGGCTGTAATGATCGTTGGAGCAGGAATAGGGGGTTGTCAAGCAGCATTAGATTTAGCAGATTCTGGCCTCAAGGTTTATCTTGTTGACAAAGAGCCATCCATAGGAGGTGTTATGGCCCAATTAGATAAAACATTCCCGACAAATGACTGTTCTATGTGTATTTTAGCTCCAAAACTCGTCGCTGTAGATAGGCATCCCAATATTGAATTGATTACCTATGCAGATATATTAAATCTGGAGGGTAAAGCAGGCAACTTTAATGCAACAATTAATAAAAGGACAAGATATATCTATGAAGATAAATGTACAGGTTGTGGGGAATGTATTCAAGAGTGTCCTGTTCAAGTTCCTGATGAATTTAATCAAAAATTAGATAATAGAAAAGCGATTTATCTTCAGTTCCCTCAAGCAGTACCATTTAAAGTACAAATAGAAAAAAGAGGAATTCCTCCCTGCGTGGATGCTTGTCCTGCTCATGTAAATGCCCAAGGATATGTTGCTTTAATCTCCAAAAAAAGTTATCAAGAAGCCTTGAACTTAATTAGAGAGAGATGTCCCCTTCCTTCTGTTATAGGACGGATTTGTCCTCATTTCTGTGAATCGGTATGTAATAGAGCGGAGGTAGATGACCCTATTAATATTTGTGGCTTAAAAAGATTTGTAGCCGATTATGTTAGGGATAATCTTGAAGAGGAAATCACATTCTTAGAAGATAAAAAGGAAGAGAAAATTGCTATTGTTGGTTCAGGCCCAACGGGACTTACTGTTGCATATCACCTTGCAAAACGTGGGTATCCCGTAACTATTTTTGAAAAAGAACCTGTCACAGGTGGAATGCTTAGACTTGGGATCCCTGATTACAGACTACCCCCTGAAATTATAGAAAGTGATATTGAATATATTAAGAAATTGGGTGTTGAGATAAAAACTAATACACCAATAGGTCCTGATTTAACTTTAGAAGATTTGAAAAATCAAGGTTATAAAGCTATATTTATAGCAATAGGACTTCATAATAGTCGTAAAATGGATTTTGAATGTGAAGATATTGAAGATGTACTATATGGTGTTGACTTTCTAAAAGAATTAAATTTATCAAGAAATGTACCTAATCTTAAAGATAAAATTGTAGGAATAGTTGGCGGAGGAGACGTTGCAATGGATGCTGCTCGATCATCAATAAGATTAGGGGCTAAAAAAGTAATAATTATTTATAGACGATCTGAACAAGAAATGCCTGCTTCAAGGGAAGAGATAGAAAGAGCAAGAGAAGAGGGCATTGAATTTAAATTTTTAACCGTACCTACCAAAGATGCCAGTGGTAAGGGAGTTAATCTTTCTGAAATTGAATGCGTACAAATGAAACTTGGTAAACCTGATGAATCCGGAAGGCGAAGACCTATCGCTATTGAAGGTTCTGAATTCAAGATGAAGATTGATACTTTAATACTTTCAGTAGGACAAGAACCAGATTGTTCTCTAATAGAATCTGCTTCTCAGAAGAAATTAAATATTAATAAATGGGGTTATATTGAAGCAGACAAAACAACTTTTGAGACTAATATCCCTGGTGTTTTCGCTGGAGGAGAAATCATTACTGGCGCTGGTTCTGCTATAGAAGCAATAGCATCAGGAAATAAAGCAGCTATAGTGATAGAGAAATATCTAAAGGGAGAAGAAATTTCCGATTTAAAAGAAACCATCCCAGATTATAAAGTAGAGGATGTAGTTACTATTGCTGACATTCAAGATATTGATAATGTAGCGTGTCAAGATAGAGGTGAATTCACAATATGTCTACCCGAGGAACGGATATACAATTTTAATGAAGTTGCTAGTACTATGGGAGAAGATTCTTCTATTGAAGAGGCAAACCGCTGTCTCAATTGTGGATCTTGTTGCGAATGTTTTGAATGTGTGAGAACTTGCCAAGCAAATGCTGTCGATCATAACTTAACTGATGAAGTAATCTCTATAAATATTGGGGCTGTAATATTAGCTCTTGGATCTGATGAATATGAACCAAAAATAGGAAATATTTATGGGTATGGTGAATATCCAAATGTTATATCAAGTATAGAATTCGAACGTATTCTTAATGCTTCTGGTCCATTTAAGGGAGAAGTAATTCGTCTTTCAGATAATACACACCCGAAAAAAATAGCATTTTTGCAATGTGTTGGTTCTCGAGATAAAACTATAAATCATGAATACTGTTCTTCAGTGTGTTGTATGTATACTACAAAAGAAGCGGTTATAGCTAAAGAACATTTGAATACTCTTGAACCCACCATTTTTAGTATGGATATAAGAGCATATGGAAAAGATTTTGACAAATATATTGAACGAGCAAAAAGTGATTATGGTATAAGATATATTAGAAGTAGAATTTCTATGATTAAAGAAATTTCCGAATCTAATGATTTAAAAATTAGGTACGAGACTGATGAAGGAGAAATTGTTGAAGAAATCTTTAATATGGTTGTTTTGTCTGTAGGATTACAACCTAATCCAAACGCTATAGCATTAGCAAAAAAATTGAATGTTGAATTAAATGAATATAGCTTTTGTAAAACAACTACTTTTAATCCAATTGAGACTTCAAGACCAGGTATTTATGTATGTGGGACGTTTAAAGAACCTAAAGATATTCCAGAAACCGTTGTTGAAGCTAGTGCAGCCGCTGGAGCTGTGAATGTTCTTCTATCTGATGTTAGGAATACTTTAGTTGCGGAAAAGAAATATTATGATGAAATCGATGTCAGTGGAGAGCCACCTCGAATTGGAGTTTTTGTTTGTCATTGCGGAATTAATATCGGAGGTGTTGTTGACGTTCCTGAAGTAGTAGAATATGCAAGCAAATTACCAGATGTTGTATATACTGAAAGAAATTTATATACTTGCTCAGCTGATACCCAAACGATTATTAAAGAAAAGATAAAAGAACATAACTTAAATAGAGTAATTGTTGCTTCTTGTACGCCTAGAACGCATGAACCATTATTCCAAGCAACAATAAGAGAAGCAGGTTTAAACAAATATCTTTTCGATTTGGCAAATATTAGGGATCAATGTTCCTGGGTACATATGCATGAACCAGAAGAAGCTACAGAGAAGGCTAAAGATTTAGTTAGAATGTCTGTTGCAAAAGCAAGAAATTTAGTTCCATTACAGGAACAAAGAGTGGAAGTAATTAATAAAGGATTAATTATAGGAGGCGGTGTAGCTGGAATAACAGCAGCTTTAAATTTAGCAGATCAGGGGTATACAACATATTTAGTTGAAAAAAGTGATAAATTGGGTGGATTCGCGAATAAGATTTATCAAACTTTAGAAAACAATGATGTTCAAACATTAGTTAGTAATTTAATAGAACGAGTCAATAATCATGAATTCATTAATGTTTTTCTCGAAGCTAATATTAATTCTGTAACAGGTTATCTAGGTAATTTTACTACAGAAATAACCTGTGAAATAGAAAATAAAACACAGAATTTAAATCATGGAATAATTATTGTAGCAACTGGAACAGAGGAATATATACCGAAAGATAACGAGTTTTTATTTAATCGTGATGAAAGAATTATAACTCAATCAAAACTCGAAGAAATTCTCTTTATGGATGAAAACAAAATAAAGGAATTGAAATCTATTGTAATGATTCAATGTATAGGTTCTCGAAACGAAGAAAATCCTTATTGCAGCCGGATGTGCTGTGCAGAAGCAATAAAAAATGCGTTAAAAGCAAAAGAAATTAATCCAGATATTAATATTACAATTTTATTTCGTGATATTAGGACTTATGGTTTTAAGGAGAAATATTATAATCTAGCTAGAGCTAAAGGTATTCTCTTTATTAAGTTTGATGAAGAACAACCACCTGAAGTTATTAAAAGAGATAATAACTTACAGATCCTATTAAACAAGTCAGATTTAGGAGAACTTAAAATTAATACGGATTTGGCAGTTTTAAGTGCAGGAATTGAAGCTCCTAAAGGAAATCTTGAGCTAGCTAAATTGCTAAAAGTCCCTCTTAATGAGGATAATTTCTTCTTAGAAGCTCATGTTAAGTTGAGACCTTCTGATTTCGCAACAGATGGAATCTTTTTATGTGGAACTGCACGAGCACCGGCAAATATCAGTGAGAGTATAGCTCAAGCGAATTCTGCAGCAGCTAGAGCAATGACAATATTATCACAAGAATTTTTAGAGACTGAAGGTGTAACTTGCAATGTTAATGAAGAAAAATGTATAGGTTGTGGTCAATGTGCAGAAATTTGCCCCTATAACGCCATTGAGTTAGTCGAGACGACTAAACAAATGGGTTTATATCAAAATAATATAAAGAAGGCTCAAATAATTAAGGCCCTTTGTAAAGGATGTGGAACTTGTTTCGCAGAATGTCCAGTTTCTGCTATATCTATGAGTCATTTTGGAAATGAGCAGATAAAGCCAATGATTAGTGAAGCAGTTAAATCAGAAGAAAAGGTTTGGGAACCAAGAATAGTTGCTTTTCTCTGTAATTGGTGCTCTTATGCCGGTGCTGATTTGGCAGGTGTAAGCCGATATCAATATCCTCCAAATCTAAGAATTATAAGAGTCATGTGCTCAGGAGGTATGTCAAAGAGTTATATTTTAAAGGCATTTTTAGATGGAGCGGATGGTGTATTTATTGCGGGTTGTCACCTCGGTGATTGTCACTATATAAGCGGGAATGAAAATGCATATCTCCGGTTAGAGAACCTTCAGAAATTGTTAAAAATGATTGGAATTGAAGAAGAAAGAATTCAAATTCATCAGATCTCCGCAAGTGAGGGAAAACAATTCTCAGAGCGTGTATCAGAATTTACAGAAATAATCAAAAAGGTAGGAGAATCGAAAATACCAACTAAAGCGAGTAAAGCAAAAATTGGTTCTAACTAAGATAAGATTAGATTTATAATTTAAAAAAAATATTAACACATTATTTTAATTTAATATTCACTTGGCATTTTTTTTAGTTCTGCCAGAGAAAAAACTGGGCCATCAACACATACAAATTTATTACCTATATTGCATCTACCACATTTTCCGATACCACACTTCATTCTCATTTCCAAAGAATTTAAAATTTGTTCATCTTTAAACTTTAATTCTTCAAGTACAGCAATAGTTGTTTTAATCATTATTGGAGGGCCACATACGACAGCGATAGCATTTTCTGGAGATGGTGCGACTTCCTTAACAACAGGAGCAACAAAACCTACTTTTTCACTCCATCCTTCTTCTTCTCGATCAATAGTTAGTATAACTTTAATATCATCCCTTTTTTTCCAATCTTCTAAGGCTAGTTGATATAAAACCTCTCCCGAATCACGATTTCCATAAACAACAGTTACATCTTTGTAGTCTTTGCGATGTTTATCGTCTAAAATATATATAATGAGCGATCTCAATGTTGAAAATGCAAAACCTCCTCCTATTACAACAATATTTTTGCCTTTCATTTCTTCTATTGGCCATCCATTTCCACAGGGCCCTCTTAAACCAACCGTATCCCCCGCCTCACAATTATGAAATCCTGAAGTCACTGTTCCCATCTTTTTTATAGTAAACATAATAGAACCTTCTTCTGTAGGAGAGGAGGCTATCCCTATAGGACATTCTCCTTTTCCAATAAGACTTATTTCCGCAAATTGTCCTGGAATATATTGAAAATTTTTATAATCCTCCTCCTTCTTGAAAACTAATTCAATTGATTTTATATCATTTACTTTATTCTCCGAAATAATATCTTTGACCGTTGTAAGCATCGGGATATACGGATTAGACAGTAACTTTCTCCTCTTTTTTTTGTTCAATTTTATTAATTTTTTCAATTATTGCTCTAAGATCATTATTAACGGGGCACAATTGAACACATCGACCACATCCAACACATCCCAACATACCATAATTTTCAGGATAATAACAAAATTTATGTAATATCCTATTTCTAACCCTTTCTATACAGCTATTACGTGGATTATGACCACTAGTATGTAATGTATAGAGGCAAGATTGACAGGTGTCCCATATCCTAACTCTTCTTCCACGATTCTCATTTGGAACGTTTTCATCAATTACATCAAAACAGGTACATGTTGGGCATAGAAAGGAACATGTTCCACATCCTATACAAATTTCACTTACTTCTTCCCATATTTGATTATCAAAATTTGGATCCAAAATTTTATCAATATTCTTTAAATCTAATTTTGTTACAATTGCTTCCTCTGCCTTTTTTCCTAAATCTTGAGCCATTTCTATATCTGCCTTTGTTGCATCAGTGAGCCATGAGAGTTTTTTAATTAGCTTTTTTCCTTTATCACTTATTCCCTCAACAAGATATTTGTCTTGTAAATCAACTAAAAAAATATCCATATCCTCCTTTTGAAACGGATTTCCTTCAATTGATGTACAGAAACAAGTACTTTTTGGAGTATTACAACCAATTCCTATCAAAGTTGTATTTTCTCTTCTATTCATAATTATTTCATCTTTGAAATCCCCTTGAGAGAAAAAATTCATTAATAAAACAAAACTATGAGCGTCGCAGGGTCTTATTCCAAAGATGATATTTTTCTCATCTAATTTTTTAGGTTCTTCAATTTCAATCTCTTTACCATTAATCTTGTATTCAAAAAGAATATCCGTCTGTGGAAATAATATTTCTTTCGGTGGAACCTTAGAATTATAATAATTTAGCACTATATCTTCTGGATTTGTGATTTTTCCAAAAATTATGTTTCTCTTTTCTTTAATCGGTGCATAAAAATTATAGTCATTAACTAAATCATTATATAATTTTATGATTTGATCTTTTTTTAATATTTTTTGTTCCATTTTTCAAATCACCTATTTAATCTTCTTCCATCATAAATTCTTGATCATCCTCCATATCAAAAGCCATCATAGGAGGTAAGGTTTCTGGATCAATGCCAGATGTAAAATTAAATCTTTCTTTTGCAATTTTTTCTAAAGATCTGTTTATTAAATTTAAATCAATTCCCATAGGACAGACACTACTACAAGCACCACAACCTACACATCGTCCTGCCATATGCATTGCTCGAATTAAATGAAATGTGAATATATCAGAATAAGCTGTTGTTTTTCCAAACCAAACGGGTTGATTTTGATCGACAAAACACAAATTACAATAGCACATAGGACATACTTCTCTGCAAGCATAACATCGAGTACAAGTATCTAAAAGATTTTTTATGTATTCCCATTTATCTTCAGGAGTTTTTGAATCAAACTCTGCCATATCTGAGAAATCATCCTCAATAACAGGGTTTTCTAGACATTCACCAACACACATATTTTTTATACTTGGCGGTGATTTAACTTGGCATGTTTTACACAAATCATTTAAATATTCGTTAAAAGGTAATGTTTGTTCGAGATCCTCTCCTTTTATTATGATATTATCACCGGATACTGAGATCTCAAAGATTTCCCTTTCTCCGATTTCATCTTCAATTTTTTTCCTATTTATAATTCCATTACAGGGAATTCCAATTATTTTTATATTTTCAAGATCGATTTGATGCTCAACCGATAAGTGAATTAGAGCCCTACCTACACAACCTTTTGATACGATTCCAACTTTTAATTTTTGCCCTTCTGCATTCATAAGTGTCGGTATTCGAGGGACCAAATATTTAGCTAAATTTATATAGCATAAATTATTCCAAATTAATTTATCTACATCCTCAACTTTATCTATTACAATTGGTAATGAAGTTAAGGGAATGGTACCTTTTGTATATCCCAAAATAACATCAACTTCTTTTTCTTTAAGTAGCTTTCTAGCTAAATCTCTTATTAATTGCTCAATATCTTTATTTTGATCTTCGATAACCATTAAGTTCACCACGTTAATTCAAATTTTTTATTTGGCCCAAGTCTTTTTATATTCATTGTTACTTTTTTAATTAAATTTGCAAATCGATCACCCTCAGAAGCTGATGACCACATGAATGTAACTCGATCAGGCTCTATTCCAAAAAGATTTAGTAAGTCTTGTAAAATTGCAAAACGTCTTCTTGCAACTAAATTTCCACTAACATAATGGCAATCACCTGGATGACATCCCGAGACAACAACGCCATCCCACCCTCTTAATAAACTTTTAATTATAAAATAGGGATTTATTCTTCCTGAGCATGGAACCCTTACTATTCTAATATTTGAAGGATATTGAATTCGACTCACACCTGCCAGATCAGCTCCGGCATAAGAGCACCAATTACATAAAAAAGCAATTATTTTTGGTTCCCATTCTTTTTTATTTTCTGATTTTTCTGACTGCATTTGTACTTTGCTCATTAAAGTTCACCCCCCATTATGATTGAAAATATTTGTTCCCCAGTAAAGCCAAAAATATCTATTGCAGAACATCTACAATTGCCGGAACAAGCTCCACAACCTTTACATAATGCTTGGTTAATAGATGCGATCTTACCAAATCGTCTATCATCAATTAGCTCAATAGCACCATAAGCACAATTTTCAACGCACATACTACATCCAATACAACGGTCTGGACGAACTACTGCAAAGAATGGTTCCATTTCAACTTCTCCTTTAGCCATTAATGTCGCGGCACTTGATGCAGCTCCTTTAGCTTGAGCAACAGAATCAGGAATATCCTTTGGACCCTGTGCGACTCCCGCTATGAAAATTCCTTCAGTTAAAGTATCTACAGGTCTTAATTTAGGATGGGCTTCCATAAAAAAACCATCAGAGGCTCTTTGAACTCTGACTAAAGAGGCAACCTCACCTGCATCACTTCTAGGCTCTAATCCACATGAAAGAACAAACATATCGACTTTTAATTCCATCGGCTCTTGAAGTAATGTATCTTCAGCTCTGATAATAATACTATGATCTTCACCTTCTCTTACCTCTGCAATTCTCCCCCTTATATAATTAATTCCATAGTTTCTACCCGCTGATTCGTAAAACTCTTCATAACCTCTTCCAAAAGCTCGTACATCCATATAGAATATATATACATCAGCATCGGGATGTTTCTCTTTATATTGTCTGGCTTGTTTAGTAGCGTACATGCAACAAACTCTAGAACAATACTGATTACCCCCTTCTCTAAAATTTCTGCTTCCTACACACTGTAGAAAGGCAACACTATGAGGCGCTTTAAGATCTGATGGACGTGCGGGCTTTCCATCTAAAGGACCGGTAGAACTTAATAAACGTTCCATTTGAAGTCCATCAATAACATTAGGATATCTACCATACCCGTATTGTTTTAATTCTGTAGGATCGTATAAATCCCAACCAGTTGCAATAATTATAGTTCCCACCTTGACTTTTAAATACTCTGGTTCCTCATCAAGTCTAATCGCATCTGGTTCACAAACATCTTCTCTTGCACAAATCCCACATTTAATACAATTAACCATATCTATTGTGTATTTTCCAGGAACTGCTTGAGGAAATGGAATGTATATCGCTTTTCTTGTAGCTAAACCAAGATCAAATTCATTACCAATTACTACAGGACAATAATCTACACATAAACCACAACCTGTGCATGCTTCTTGATCAACATAATGAGGTTTCTTCATGATTGTTACTTCAAAATTTCCAACGTAACCTGTTACTTCTACTACTTCTGAATAAGTCAATAGCTCAATATTCTCGTTCCGTGCTACATCAACCATTCTTGGAGTTAATATACAAGCACTACAATCCATTGTAGGGAATGTTTTATCTAATTGTGCCATATGTCCCCCAATAGTAGGCGTTTTTTCAACTAAATAAACTTTATATCCTTCTGTGGCTAAATCTATAGCAGAATTCATTCCCGAAATTCCACCACCAATAACTAAACAAGCAGGTTCAATACTTACAGTTTTAACCTCTAAAGGCTTTAATTCTCTAGCTTTTGCAACAGACATTTTTATGAGATCTTTTGCCGCTTCAAATGCACCTTCTGGGTCATTCATATGAACCCATGTAGAGTGCTCTCTAATATTTGCTTGTTCAAATAAAAATTGATTCAGCCCTGCCTCTTTACAAACTAATCTAAATGTAGGTTCATGCATTCTTGGAGAACATGCTGCCACAACAACCCTATTTATTAAACCTGACTGGATATCTTCTTTAATTATATTTTGACCGGTATCAGAACAAAAGAATTTGTATTCACGGGCAACAGCTACATCAGGTAATGCCTCAGCATATTCTACTAAATCTGGAACTGAAACAACACCAGCTATATTGATACCACAATCACATACGTATACACCAACTTGAGGTTTTTCATTGCCAGTGACTACAATTTCTTTTTTTGCTTTTTCCACATCTTTTTTAGCTTCAGTCATTTTTTACCATAACTATTACTTTAGTTGGTTTTTTATTATATTTAGGAAAGGATCTATTGAAATGAAAGGTGAAACTCCTGTTAATTCATGATTTTTGATCAAACCTAATAAATTAGGATCCATTCCAAATGCCACTCCTAAAAGTTGAGTTATATATATTACAGGA
Source organism: Promethearchaeia archaeon (assembly GCA_049671145.1). Lineage (GTDB taxonomy): Archaea > Asgardarchaeota > Lokiarchaeia > Sigyniarchaeales > SOKP01 > SOKP01. The sequence continues at coordinate 36,050 of JBATUM010000007.1, read as the reverse complement.
ATATTAAATGGCTCCCCAATCATATCAGCATATATGCTATTTGCCTCAACCTGACCTAGATCTAATTGAAGATGGCAAAAGGGACAACAGTTAATTATTATGTCTGCTCCTGCTTCTCTAATATTCATTAACTTTTCGCGTGTAAAATCTGCTGCGATTTCTTTAACAGCAGTTCTGACCGCTCCACCTGCTCCACAACACATATATTTATCTTTATAATCAACGCTTTTGGCTCCTGTTAATTCAACAATTTCATCAAGAAATCTAGGAACTTCGTATTCACCATCCCACGGCCTTTTATCGCTTGGTTTTACAATATGACAACCGTAGTGTACAGCTATTTTTAAACCTGAAAAGGTAAATTTAATGTAATCTTTTAAATGATCTAATCCCATATCGAGATACAAAGCTTGAACGACATGTTTTGGTTCCAGATTACCCTTATAGGTACGACCAATTTTAGATAGATATTCATTAACTTCCTTTTTTAACTCATATTCATGCTCAAGTTCATACCACGCATCCCTGAGAGTTCCATAGCAGCCATTACAACCTGTAAGGGGATTAACTCCGATTTCTTCGGCAATAGAAATGTTTCTTGCGGCAATTACAAGCCAAGTTGGAATATGAAATGCTCTAAAGACGCCTGGAGCTGGACAACATGATGCACCAGGCAAGTCCAAAATTTCAGCTCCAAGATGATCAAAAACACTTCTTATTGAAGCTTCAATCATAGGATAACGATTAGGAATAACACATCCTAAAAAAAATCCATAATGCCATTTATAATCTTCACTCATATTAATCCTCCTTATCTTTTTTCTCTCCTTTTGCTCTCTCTTCTTTTAATTTTGCCGCATTATCCATTAATTTTCTAAATCCAACAGCTTTCATTAATTCTTGGCACTCCTTTACAGCCTCAGGATATGAATGAACTGTGGGCGGTAATGGTGGTAATCCATATGATTCTCTTAAATCTCTCCATTTTTTATTATTTTCGCCTGTTGCAGGGACGCCATGCCCTGTAGCATAAAAAATATTATTAGCTAATCCGAAATGTGAATCTAAAATATATCCTTCTTCAACCGCGATATTTCTAAGTTTAATAATCATGTCAGTAACCGGAATATTTCTCGGACAGCGTTCATAACAATAATAGCAAGTTGAGCATAACCAAATATCAATATCTTTTAAAACTGATTCGTCACCTGTTAATGCGCGACGAATTACAGAGCGAGTTCGATATGCTGTACGTCTTCCAGAAGGACAACTACCAGTACAAGTTCCACAATTAATACATGCCCTTATTTCTTCAAGTCCAGCATCCACAAATTTCTGTGCAATTCTTGAACTCGTTTTTTTGTAAACTTTACGTTTAATATATTTATTTACATTTTCGCTCATTATTTACTCAAATATCGTTAATAATTCTGATATCAATATGCAAATTTGTAAAAAAGTGTAGATATAACTTTTTTATTTGTTTGATCAAACAATTCTAAATAATAATCTTAAGAAGTGAAAAGAAATTTTTAATAAAAAATTTAGCATTAAGGTTTGATAATCAAATTATTTGTTGGGACTAATTCTTATATTTATTCTATTTATAAGGTTAAGTTTTTAATTGGAAAAATTTTATAAATCTAGTCATTCAATAAAAGTCTGCATTGAAAAAACTGTAGATAGAGCTCCATTTTGTATCTTGAATATTATTCTAGTCTTAATTTTCTATCTATTCCTAAATTCCTTAATAAAGTTCTTACTTCATTCACATCTGGTTCAACAGCAACTGGTAATCCCATTTCTATTCTTCTTCTTTCAATTGCGGGTTGTGATGGTATTGCTTTTGCATTATCAAAAATTGCCTTAGCTTGTGAATAAATAAATTCAGGACCTTTACCTTGTGCAATACTTTGGTTCTTCAAAAAGGTAAATGTATCCGTTAGTTCGATATTTTGAGGACATACTGCATCACAGGTATTGCAGGTTGTACAACCCCAAATTACTAGGTCATCACCTCCTAGAAGCAAATCTTTATATCCGAAAAGAGCAGCTAAAATATTTCTTCTTGGATTGTAACTTCCTTTTGTAACTTCAGAGATTGGACAATGGCTTGTGCATATCCCGCATAGTAAACAGGGGTAAACTGAAGGATTTTGCTTGACTAAAGTCAAAGCCCACCGTTTATTTTTTTCTGGGATGATTTCCGAGATATCGACATCCCAAGAAGCCTTACGATAAAAGTATGGATCCGATTCTGAACGAAACCTTCGGATTAGCTTGTGGTAAATCCAACCGATGAATGCGATGGTAAAGAAAAAAGAATACACACTGCGCATAAGCATTGAACTATTCGAGGTAAATGTTATTAATGTATGAATGAAAATGAACATCAACCCTATCAGCATTAAGTTATGGAGAGCTTTATTAATGTAAAATCTGAATGTTATTTTATACCCCCATATTCTCAATTTCTTAATTGTTTTATACTTTAAATTGCTCATAAACATAATTGCTAATGCCATCAAGGCAAAGAAAATGATCCATCCAAAGGTACCTGTTCTCATCTGCAATTGCGAAAATGTTCTTTCTAAACGTACCAAGGGATAATGTGCGCTTCCTAAAATTAAAGCAATGCCCGCCATCCATCTATGAAATCTAATTATCCCCTTTAAGCTAAAATTATTTTCAATCAGTTTTATCTTTATTATGATGATGATGTTGAAACACATCCAGATAAAAGCAAAGATTCCAAGTATGCTACCAGCTCTATGAATCAGGTTACTACTATCGAATGAAAATGGCTCTGGTTCTTCAAACCAATAGATTATCGAGGCGATTATTGGACTAAAGTAATATACTAAAAGAAAGAACATATGCTTTGCTTTTACTCTCATCTAGTTTTAACCTCCTAATCCAAAGTTTAGTATTCACATGAAAATAACGCTAAAAACATACTTTTAATTAGATACTAACATAAAAAAATACATTATTTATAATCTAAATTCTTTTTTCTTATAAATATATGAATATAATTATGATAAAAAATCATGTTTCGAATCTATAGCAATTTAGATCTAAAAAAGTATTTCAAATAAAATTATTTGAGAACTATGAACCATTAGTGTAAATTAGAATAAGAAAATGAGAAATATCATCTACATTGAAAAAAATTTTAGAAAAAAAGTTATTCATTTTTTTCTTGTTAATTCTCTTAAAAATTCTTTTTGTTTTTCTTCGGGTAAAAATGCTAATTCTTTTTTTATTTCTTTTAATTCAGTTTCAGATAATTGTAACTTCAACAACTTTGTCCGCACATCTTTCGATAAGACATTAAAAATCCGCCCAAAGTATTTTTTTACTATTTCTAATTTTTCAAAATTACCATTTCCTTCTTTTATAAAAACCACCGCATCATTTTCAGAAATTCATGTAAGATTCATGAGATTTTTTTGAATACTTTTTCTTATATAATTAAATGAATAATGATTTCTTAAAAAATTCGGAGTCCAATTCTTAAAATAGTATTTTAGGAATAAATTAACAGTTGCTAAGTAAAAATTAGATATTGAACTTTACGACAAAAAAATTATTACCCCCAATATACTATATTGCCAGATTTGTTATTCTAAAACAAATTTGGGTTAAATTTTCTTTAGAAAAACTGCTTAAATTTTCTAAACTGAAAGTCCCTTTTTTCATATTACTAATTAGAAAAATCGATACTCGGAATAGGTTTAAATAGAAAAAATTTGATTATATTGTTAGCCTATTAATATGTTTTTTAATAGCCTTTCGAGGTATTCAGAGGAGACGTATGAATTTAAATTTTGACGATTACAAAAATATTAAGAGAGAGTTCAAGCAGAAACTGAGATGGTTTGAAGAGGAATTTGAATTAATTTTCAAGAATAAATCACATAACTACAGTAAAGAAGATATTAAGCTCGCAAATGAGATTTTGGACAGACTTTCTGAGACTATTAATGAATACCGCGATGAAAAATTGTTATATCACTTAGTTTCAACATTAAATAATATTGAAAGAAACCATCCTGAATTTTTTCAAGATTAAACTAGAAAAAGGGACCAAACTTTTCATAAAGGCGAATTAAATTTTCGCGATAAAATTGTATTTTCTCATCTTCTGGATTTAATTGACTTGCTTTTTCGATAATTTTTTCCGCTAAACTATGTTCGCCTTTTTCTAAATAACTAATTGTTAATAACCCCCAAGCTTCAAGTAAGGATGAATTAAGTTCGGTAGCTGTAGTGAAGCATTCTACGGCATCATTTAAAGCTCCTAATCGTCGTTTGGCAATACCTAATAAGAGCCATGCATGATAATTTGAAGGATTTTCATCTAAAAGTTTAGTGAGATAGCTAATAGCTTTATGATTTTTCTTTTTAAGTAATAATTTATTCGCATGATTAAGAGGGCTTTCTAATTCGAAGGTATTAAACTGCATTTTTAATAGAATATTGTGATTCTTTTATATTAATTATCAATGGATCTTTATATAATTTTAACTTTTTCAAAAAATGATTTCTAGACTTATTCATTTAAAAAAATCTTATCTGGACATAATAAAGGTTCAATTGATTAAACATAATGATGCTTATTACGAAAAAAGTATTTTCCTAATTTTCCTATTAAATTTATGAAAATGAGCCAGATTTTCGGGTAATAAATTAAGATCGAGAAGAGAGTCAAAATATTAATAAAGTTTCACGAAAATTCGCTTTAAATGAAAAATTTTAAATATTTACAAATTGTACTCTTAACTAATTAAATTAACCTTTCTATACTATAATTTAGATTAGGTATAAAAATATAATATACAATAAACTTAAAAATCTTGAAAACAAAAATATTACTAATAATTAGGAAAAACGGATAAATTTGGTATCAAATAGTATAAGTCTCAAAAAAAAAGAAATCATCAATGTTGATGAGTTTCTAGAAAAATATGAATATCTCTCAAATTTAGATCTTAAGAATATATTAAATCTTGATTTTGAACTAGATTTCTACTATAAGTCTAAAAAAATATGTCCAATAGTAGAATTAGCTAAACCAGAAGATTCGGAAGAAATAGCTAATATTTTTAAGGACATATACAGAGGAACGTACCCTTATAAACATTTGGAAGATATTGAATCCATAAAAGATATGATTATCCATCCTAATTATGAATGGTTTATATTTAAGTCACCAGCAAATGAAATCGTAGGTTGCTTTGGCGCAGATTTGAAATTTAATAAAAAAAGAGCACTTCTCCATGGTTTTATGATTAAAAAGCAGTATCACAAAACTATTGATATTTTCAGGGCATTTATAGGTTGTATATTATATTTATGGCGAAAATATGAAAATAGGATCTTTTTATGGTATGGCGAGATACGGACTAATGAAGCAATTTCTCAATTTTTTACCTCTTTAATTGGCATGAAGCCAATTGCATTTCTCCCAAATAAAGATATTTTCTTTAATAAAGTAGAATCTGATGTATTTCACGTGATTTATAACAAAGCTGTGCTAAATGAGTATAGATTTAAAGAAAAACCTAAAATTATTAGACAAGTATTAAATTGTTATAGTTATAGTAATAATAGATATCAACTCGGGGTTCCTATTGTTGAAAATCCGAGTATTAGATTTGATCAAAGAAAAATAGAAGGTATTCAGGCGAAATTTGACAGTGAAATAAGCGAAGACAAATATGGTAATCAAAAAATTAAATTTTCCATAAAAAGTAAAGATTCATATTTTAAATTCTTACTTAATCCTTTTAGCAAAAATATTGAAAAGGTAATTTATAATGTTTCTAATTTAGAAGAATTGGTTATTTTTTTAGAAAAATTAAAAGAATTGTTTGATCATAGAAATATTAATTATATTGAGTGTTTTATTAGCTCCTACAAACCAAACCATCAAAAAGTCTTCCTTGACGCAGGTTTTAAGCCGAGGGGCTATATACCTTGTTGGAGATACAATAAAAAGGAAAATTCTTTCGAGGATTGTGTTATATTTAATTTATTTAAAGGAATTATCGATAAAGAGTTAAAAATAATCCCTGAAACAGAAGAGATGTTAAATAACATAAATATTTTTGAAAAAGATTCTATTAAAGAATCTAAAATCATAAAATTTTAATATTGTTCTATTTTCATGCTATACTTATTAACCATTTCTTATTAATTCCTAACTAAACTTAATAATTATAAAAACGAGAATTAAAATGATTAGTTTTGTTTGAAAAAAAAAAAATAAAACAATGGTCAAATTCATATTGGAATCAAATTAACAGAAATATTGGGCTAATTAAAATAATAGAACAAGAAAAAATAAGAAAAACAATTATTGGAGTGTTTGGAGTTGGAGGACTTGGTGGACCGCTAGTAGAACAACTTATACGAATGGGGTGTGAAAATCTTAAAATTTGTGACAATGAAAAGTACGAAGAATCAAATCTTAACCGCCAAATTTGCACTAGAGAAGATTTAGGTTATTATAAAGTAGACCATCTCGAAAAATATGCAGAAAAAATAAATCCTGAAGTACAAATTCAAAATTTTTATAATATAAACGAAGAAAATATTTTCGATATATTAGAAAATACTAAAATTGCATGCTTAACATTAGATGACCCAATTATATCAATATTAATTTCTAGAGCGTGTAAAAAGAATAGGATTCCAATGATTGAAGCTTGGGCAATTCCATATTTATGTACATGGTGGTTTGACCAAAAAAGCATAGATTATGAAGATTGTTATGGACTAAAAACAAAAGATATGACAATAACACAAATAATAAAATCTAAAAAAGTATCATCAAGTATTAAAAAAGCTTTATTAACCAAATTATTACAATTCCCTGATATTAAAGATGTTTATGATAGAGAAAAGGGAACTGTTGAGGGAATGCTTTCTGGATTACTTACATTACGATCTTTATCTCCAATAGTTAGAATAAATGCATCATTTATTGCTTTTGATATAATTTATGCGGGGATTTTGAAATTAAAACCAAAAATTTTGGCTCCTAATGTTAATGGTTATGATTATTTAAGAATGAAACCAATCAAATTCGAATTTAAGTAGTAAATAAGACGAGAATTTATTAAAAAACGTAATAAAAATCTAAAGATTCACTAAAAGCACTTAAATTTCCTAAATTATAATTAAAGAAATAGTAAGAAAATTGAGTTTATTAAATAATGAGAGTTGAGATTATTAATAAGCCTGAAGAAATTTTAGAGTTTTTACAACTAGGCATTAATCTACCGATTTTACCAAAATTTCATAAACATATTTTAAAAACTTTTGATATTTTTAAACCAAATGCAATTCTTATTAGAAAGGAAGGAAGAAAAGATAAACTATCTAATTCGCTTATAAATGATGTTTTAGGAATTTGTTTAGTTTTTCAGCATGAGGAGATCTTATTTTTTGGCTTTTTTGGTGCTCATAATGATGAACCAAATATAATAGAATTGTTAATTAAGAATTTATTGGAATATGCTCGAACTAATCATTATAAATATATAAGAGGACCAATAAATATTCCAGCGATTATTTATGGATACGGATTTTCGGTAGAAACAAGTTATAAAGAGATAGGAGTAAATGTTAATGATTTATTCATTGCCTGTCCAATAAGTCATCCAATCTATTATCAAATATTTTTCAAAAAGGGATTCTATGAAAAATACAAGGAAGATTTTTATTATATGCCAGTGATTAAATTAAATCCATTAAAATTAAAATATGATTATAGCGATTATGAAGTGCTATTTCCTGGAAAAAAGAATATATGGAATTACATAAATGATGTTTTAAAATTGCATATTAAAAATATGCCAAAAGAATCATTAATTACACCAAACTCGCCTCAGTATGCTAATATTATCGTTGATTTCATTTATGATTTTGGGAAACCATGGATGATTTGGTTAGTAAGGCATAAACCGACACATAAAATTGTTGGTACGGCTCATATTGTTCCAAACGTATTTGGTGAAAGGGATAGTAAAGGTAGATATAAAACTGCTTCTTTTCAACATGTTGTTGTTGATAAGGAACATCAAAGAAGAGGATTAGTATTGTTTCTCTACGGAATGGGATCATTAAAAGCAACAGATAAAAAGTCTGGAAACAATTTAAAATATGGTTTGGGGATCGTAGGTTCAAACAATAAACCCTCTATCGCATGGGTAACGAAATTGGGAGGCCAATTATTTAAGCGTAGCATTATTTTAGAATGTAAATTATAATAATTCCCAAATTTTTTAAGAATTACACTAAATTAATGATTTAGTGTTATGATTACTTTAAAATGAAACCACTTAATTTTAGTTTAATTTAAATAAATTTTTATTAGAATTAAAATTTTGAAAAATAAAATCAGAAAGAAATCAATATTATTTGTATCTAGCTCACTAACACATATGATTATAAAATATAAAACCTAAATTATATTAATTAGATATTCAAATGAAATTTATATCTATATTACTAATTTAATCTTAAATTCATGTATTAAAAAATTTATATAATATTTAAAAGATAAAATAATCATATTGAAAAACTATGATATATCAAGATCCCACTTTAATTCGTTTATTGTCTATAATTATTCCAATGCCGTTCATTGGTATAGTTTTTCTTTTCCTTGCTTTTAAAATTTTAAAAAGGAGTAGATCACAGCTTTCTCTAACTTTAAGTGTTTTTTACATATTAATTGGAATCGCAGTTTTTATTAATCTCACATTTCTACTTATTACTCCTACTCGAATCGATATTCTTTTATTTATTTTATATTTCTTAACGTCTTACTTAATCCTTTTTGCATTTATATTTATCGTAGTTTTTATCCATAATTTACTTAAAATTGATTCGATCTATTCCTTCAAAAAATATTCAATAATTATTTTAGTATATGGTATCAGTTGTTTTATGTTATTAATAGCAGTTCCAGAAGGTATCAGAATTAGCAGCGAAACTAATTGGGTACCACTATATAGCTGGACGTTTCTACTTGTAGAGTATGTTTTTTTTACATGTTTTATAACTATATCCACTTTAATATATGCAATAAAATTATATAATAAGTTTAAAGATAAAAACTTAAAAAAAAAGCTGAGATATTTCATTCTTGGAATCTTTGGAATGATTCTTATTTTATATTTAATAGTATTAAATAATACTTGGCAGGATATAACATTTAAAACAGTCTTGAGCATATCTTCTTTTTTTATAATGGTACCTTCTGCTTTATCTATTTATTATGGCATTGGGCAAAATTTATGATAAAATTAGTTAAAAATCTGTATAAATTGGAAGTTTGATGTTCTAGATTATTTATTTTTTAGAGTTTTTATACCATAAATTACAATTTTGGTAAAGAGAAAGAAAAAGTACTTCCTTTATTTTTTCCTTCAGATTCTGCCCATATTTTACCACCGTGTAATTCCACGATTTCTTTTGAAATATATAAGCCTAAACCTGTCCCTTCGATACCTACATCCCAGCCCTGCCCATACCTTTCAATTTTCCCGAATTTTGTAAATAATTGCTTCTTCTCGCTCTCTGTTATACCTATTCCATTATCGCTTATAGAAATTACATAAAAATCATCTTTTTCATCAGATTGAATCTCAATGTCGCCTCCTATTGGAGTATATTTTATAGAATTTATCAATAAATTAGAAAGAACTTCATAAATTCTCTCTTTATCAAAGTTTGTTTCTAAATTTTCATTAATATTCACTTTAATTTTCTGTTTTCTTAATTTTGCCGTGCCTTTTAATTGAGCTACGCAATATTTTATTAGAGCTGATAAATCTTCTTTTGAAGGATTCAATTTTAATAATCCTTGATCCAATTGGGAGCTTTCTACTATTGCGTTTATATAATTTTCAAGTCGTTTACTTCCTTCCTTAATTTCCTCTAAAATTGAAAGCACTTCAGGATCTAGTTTACTTTTATGAAGGTTTAATAAGAGTTCTGTAAATCCCTTAATAGAAATTAAAGGGGTTTTCAATTCATGCGATGTTCTTGATAATAAATCAGTTTTCAATTTATCTATTTCACTTAGCCTTCTAATTTGTTCTTCTAAGTGTTGTTGTACTTCCCATCTTCTTTTTTCAATTTCAATGGCATCACCAATTAAAAATAAGACTAATTTATCTTGATTAGTAAGTATTGGGTTATTTTGATATAAGACACAGAGTGCATCACTAAAAGCTTCTCCAGATTTAACTAATTTACCATAACATGCTTTAATTTTATTTTTTTTAAATAATTCATCTGTTTTCACATAGTCAGCTTCATCTATACTGTAATAAGTTTGTGGAAAATCATGTTCTTCTTTAAATAGTTCAAGGATAAAAGGATTTTCTTCAAGTTCATTTTTATTATATGTAAAAATGTCTCCTAAAGATGTAATGACTCTATACTGCTCTTCATTTTTATGAGTGCTTTTGTTAATGTATATAGCCAATTTACCATTGATTAATTGATGACATGTTTTAAGTAATGAGATTATATTTTTTTGAATATCCGTGGAAAAACTAAGGAAGTCTATATTTAATTCATAAATTAATTTTTCATACATTTTTTTCTCTGAAACATCCTCTAACCACAGCCGGAAACTTATTAAATTGCCTTTTTCATCATGTTGGTTGGTTCGTTTTCCTTGTAACCACTTTATTTTATCATCTTTAGTCTTAATTCTGAATTCTAAATCCCTATCCTCAGTTGATCTAAAAAGTTTTTTCACATCATCAGGATGAATTACTTTATCAAATAAATCTTGGTTTACAGCTTCAATTGTCTCATATTCTATGATTTCTAATAATTTTGGATTAATATATGAAATATTTCGATTTATCAAATCAATTTCTAAAATACCAACTGTAGATGTTTCTAATAGATCCCGGTATTTTGCTTCTGTTTCTTTCTTATCAGTTATATCTTGTACAATTGCTTGAAAATAAGTTTTTTCACCAAATTTGATTAATGTAAATTCAGCATTTATCCACGCCATCTTTCCATCTTTTCTATAGACTTGAAGATCAGTTGGCTCAATCTCTTCTCCTTTATATAATTTAAGAAATTTTTTATTCATAATAGAAAAAATTTCAGGAGGATATAGTGGAAGTTCTTCATAGGATCTTCCAATAATTTCCTCTTTTTTGTATCCAAATAGTTTTTCAGTGGTGGAATTAGCATCTACAGTTTCTCCTTTAGTATTAAAAAGTAAAATTGAATAGGGTGAACTTTCAATTAGATGACGATATTTTTCTTCCGATTCTTTTAATTTATGTTCTCTCTCTCTTCTCTCTTCTTCTACTAAAATTCTTTCAGTAACATCCTCAGATGTAACTAATATTCCAACAACCTTTCCTTCCGAATCGTATAAAGGTATTCTATTTATATCTAACCAAATTTCTTTTCCATCCTTTAAAATCCAAGAATTAATAATATGAAATTCAGGTTTTTCAGATTTTATGATCTCTTTTTCTTGCAATTGAATTTCTATTATTTCTTTCGGAGTCCAAGGTAGATCCTTATCTTTTTTATTAATTATATTCTCAGGATCTTCAATTCCTACTAGTTTAGCATAATTATCGTTACACCCTTGATAATTCAAATCTGTGTCTTTCCAAAAAATATATTGTGGGATGTTTTCCATTACCATTTCCAGCATTTCATAGGAACTTTGGAGAGCTTCTTCATATTTTTTTGGATTAAAGAGCTTCCAAAATCTTATTTCTGGTATAGTTTCTGTGATTTTTTTAAATCGTTCTTCATTAATTCTTAATTGCTCTTCTAAAGTTTTTCTTCTTGAAATATCTTTTAAAATTACAAAATATTTCTTAGAATTGTCTTCTAGCTTAAACTTTTTTGACTTTATTTCGACCCATACTAGCATTCCTTTAGAGTCTCTGACTCTAATCTCTTGAACGTGATCTGGAAATTCTACTCCTTTGTTTAAAACTTTTAAAGCCTTCTTTATGTCCTCTGGAGGGACAATACTAAGAAAAGGTTCTCCTATCAATTCAACCGAAGAATATCCTAATTTATATAAAAAAGTGCAGCTATTAACATACTCTAATCTTAGTTCATCTGATGTCTCGACAATGAATATTAAATCCTCAACCGTATCCATAAAAAGTTGAAGTTGCATTTCAAGATTTTCAATGTCTTTCTCATCAATAATCATAAAGTGTACCCTTGATAAAGTAAGTTATACTATACTACTATTCTGTATATATGATTATATGTACCTCTATAAGTCAAGTAAAGGCACGTCTATTTATATATTAGTATAATCTTTGGATTTTTCGTAATAGTTAAATATACTATTATTATAATTTAGTCTTATGAAATTAGTGAGTAATGATTTTGGACACAATGAATTAATGGATAAAAAGTTTTCTTATCGTGGAGGAAATGTTTCTCCTCATTTAAAATGGGAAGATATTCCAAGTGGAACAAAAAGTTTTGCCATTTCATGTAATGACCCCGATGCCCCTGTTGGAGACTGGATACATTGGTTTGTACATAATATTCCTGTAAATACAACTGAGATATCTCAAGGAGGTCCTATACCTGGAATTGAAGTTAAAAATGACTATGGAAAAGTTGGGTATGGAGGACCAGCTCCCCCTAGCGGCACTCATAGATACTTCTTTAGAATTTATGCTCTAGATATTGAAAATCTAGAAGGTGTAAACAAAAATAATTTCATGAGTAAAGTTAAAGAGCATACATTAGAATCCGCTGAAATTATTGGCTTATACAAAGCTTAAAAGCTAAAGTTAGATTTTTACCCATTCAATGTCTAGTTCTTCAAGTTTCATTTTAGTCGGTATGCCATCTTCATTCCATCCCATCATTTTGTAATAAATTTCTATTGCTTTCTTAAATTTTTCTGAGTTTATTGGTTTTTCTGCTAACGCACCTTTTGTATGTGGCTCAAAAAATCTTTCTGGTAACCAATCATCGTTTTTATTAAATCCTTCTCGTATATTAAACATTCTGGCCATAGTAGTTATTCTCTCTCCATATTTCATTAATTCCCAAGTAGATGTATCCCAACCTGTAACAGTTTTTAATAAATCATTTTCTTGGTTCATTGTATATGGACTAAAGAAGCAGAAAAGGAGTGAATTTTCAACAACACGCCAATTAGTAAAATATATTACTGATTTAATTTTTTTAGCACTTAAATCATCTAAAGCAAGTGCGTTGAAAATATTAAAAGAGGTGAAGTTTTTAATTCGCTCCTCGTTAACTAATGCTGTATCATGTAGATTAGCCATATGTTCGGCACCAGTTGGTGATAGAGCATAACCAATACCCATTCCTTGCTTTAGACGTGGTTCATGCATGGGTACTTCTTGACCTTTTACATGAATTGCAAACTTGTGAGAGTTTTTTCCTATTTTCTCAGCAGCTCTTTTAACACCTTCAGCAAGAATATTGCCTAATCCTTCACGATTTACAATCTTTTCTAATAAAGATAACATACTTTGACTATTGCCAAAATTTAGTTTCAATCCATTAGTATCTTTATCAGTTAATATTTTATTTTCATAACATTCCATTGCAAAACTAATAGCTACTCCTGCTGAAATAGTATCCAATGAAGTTTTATTACAGATTTCGTTTGCTTTAGATATTGCTATTATATCATTTATACCGCAATTAGAACCAAATGCAGCGATAGTTTCATATTCTGGACCCCCATATAAAGGATCAATATCAGTTGGATTAGAAATGTTTACAACTTTTTTACATCGAATAGGGCAAGCATAACAAGTATCTCTTCCTAAGTTAATTTTTTCACCAATAACAGCAGGATCTATTTCTTTTGCGTATTTAAATTCTCCATCTCTAAAATTTCTCGTAGGAAGATTACCTGATAAGGCAAATTCTTCCATTCGATTTCCTCCAGTCCCAAAAGCAAAAGATTTGCTATACCCTTTAAATACTTCATAACTCTCTTTTAAAATTGTACGTAACTTTTCTTTATCATTTACTTTTGGTTTATTATGTCCTCTAACAGCTATCGCCTTCAAATTTTTTGAACCCATAACAGCTCCCATTCCGGTTCGTCCTGCTGCATTTCTATAATCATTAATGATACAAGCAAATTTTACTAAATTTTCAGCAGCAACTCCAATGCAAGCTACACGGATATATTTATCATCCAGTTCTCGAATAATATCCTTATATGTCTCTCCAGTAGATTTTCCCCATAAGTGACTGGCATCTTGAATATCAACTTCCTCATCTTTGATTGAGAGATAAACTGGTTTATTAGCTTTTCCTTCAACTATCACCGCATCAAACCCAGCGTGTTTCAACTCAGCTCCCCAATATCCGCCTACTTCAGATTCTCCAAATCCCCCGGTCAATGGAGATTTTGCGCCTACACTATTTCTTCCAGTACAAGGGATATTAGTTCCAGTTAAAGGACCATTAGCAAAAATTAACTTGTTTTTATAATCAAGAGGATTTACACCCTTAGGCACTTCTTTAAGAAGAAAATATGCAATAAATCCTTCTCCTCCTATATATTTCCTATAAAAGATTTCATCTGGATGTTCTATTGAAACTTTATCACTTGAAAGATTGACCCTTAAGATATTCCCACTATACCCTAATTCCATATTTTTACCACATATTTTATTATAAAAAATATCCTCATTGAATATTTAATATTACAATTAAAATATTATTATTCAATATAGATTATAAAAAAGAACTTCATGTAAAGTTCAAATAAAATATGAATTATGTGTTTTCTATCTTCATATTTTTAATGCTTTGAGTATTTTTATTACTTTTTTAATATCATCTTCATTATTGTAGTAATTAAATGCGAACCTAAGTAACGTATCCTTTTGTAAATTAGGATATCTCTTTAAAGTGACATAAATATTGTTTCTGATAAAAGAGTTGTATATTTCCTCCGCTCTATCATGTTGAATAGTAATGATACCTGATCTAAATTTAGGATCTAAAGGTGTTATAATTTTTAAGTTAAATCCTTTTATTTCTTCTACAAAAATACTTGTCAAATGAATGATTCGTTCTTGAATTCTTTTAATCCCAGTTTTTATGTTTCCATTTCCGATCTGAGTTTTAATTAAATCCAAACTACCTTTTAAAGATAAAAGAGCTGCAAAATTTGGACACCCTCCAAAAGTATCCATATATTTTGTTTTGTTTATAATTTTTAAATTATCGTTATTAAGAGAGAAGGGATTTTCAACACTCAGCCAACTTGAAAAAGGAATTTCTTTGTCATTAAGTAATTTGCTATCTATATATAAAATCCCCGCTCCATAACCACATGCGCCCCATTTTAAAGCATTGCTAACAAGCATATCTATATTTTGTTTTTTTACATCGATTTCAAATGAACAAAAGGATTGAGTAGCATTACTTATATTGATAAGGTTGTTTTTTTTACAGAATGCTCCCAATTCTTCAAGATTTTGTCTAAAACCAGTAAGTGATTGAACATGGCTGTGTATTATATATTTAGTTTCATCTGAAAGGCTACTTTTAAAATCTTCAATGATATAACAATGATTCTGATCTATTATTTTTTTATTAGGAAACCCTAATCGTTTGAATATATGAATAGACGCCGGAAACTCGATTGAAGGATACAAAATTTCACCCTTTTTTAAAAATCTAGCGATTATATTCATTCCCGAAGACGTGTTTGGTAAAAAAGCTATTTCCTCTGCTTTAGCATTGATATATTCTGCAATGGTTCCTCTTACTTTTTCTAATTTTTCACAAAATGAATCAAAATGAATATCCCCAAAGTATAGCATATCCTCAAAATACGCAACACCATTTTTATATGCAGCTTCACTTAACGGAGAAGCAGATCCCGCCATAATGTATGTAAGATTTTTTAGAGCTGGAAATTGTGTTGTTCTAATATTCTCCCAATCAATAGTCATATAATTAACACTTCCTATCTATTTATGAACTATAAACAAAAATTATATGATAATATAGTCCTAATTCTTTAATAAGTATAAATCATATTTTCCAAAAAAGATTTAAAATGATCAATTATGCATATGGAAGATTTCATTAAATGTTTAAGCTGTGGGAAAAATATAAGTAGTAAAACTGAAGAAAGCTATGAATATTGCACAGAATGTATGTTAAAATTGGATTTTAAGACTTCAGATTTAGATCGCGAAGAGGTGGATAAATGTTTACAAAAAATTCTTAACTTCTTTGTTTCTGATGTAAATGCCGCTTTTACTAAAGATCCAGCGGCTCATACGATTTTAGAAGTCCTTACTAGTTATCCAGGAATAAAAGCAGTTTTGTTATATCGTATAGCACATTTCTTCTATGAACTTAATATGCCTTTTATCCCGAGATATATTTCTGATATCGCAAGAGAAACGACTGCCATAGAAATCCACCCTGGAGCTGACATAGGAAGCGAATTTTTTATAGATCATGGAGCCGGTGTTGTAATTGGTGAAACTGCAAAGGTAGGTGATAATGTGACTATTTATGCTGGGGTGGTTTTAGGTGGAACGAGTTTAGATCGAAAAAAAAGACATCCTACTATAGGGAACAATGTCGTGATAGGAACTGGAGCAAAAATATTAGGTCCTAAGACTATAGGAGATAATGTAAGAATCGGAGCAAACTCAGTGGTTATAGATGATGTACCTCCTAATTCGGTTGTAGTAGGAGTACCTGGGAAAGTTATCTCAAGAATTGGTGAGAAAATTGAAAAAATTGATCTTAGACATGGGGATTTACCGGATCCCATATCAATTGCAATTTCAAGTTTAGAAAAAAGAATAAGAGAGTTAGAAAGTAAATTGTTAATTAAACCAGATGAAAGCAATAATGATATAGAAATTCAATATGGCAAATATGGTGGAGGAATTTAATTGAAAATAAAGGTGAATATAATATGGGAAATACATATAATAATATAATTGAGACTATTGGAAAAACTCCTTTAGTTAAATTAAATCGGATGGTGGAAGATATTAGCCCTAAACCTAACATCTATGCGAAATTAGAATATTTTAATCCTGGAGGAAGTGTTAAAGATAGAATTGGAATGGCAATGATACAAACTGCTGAAGAAAAGGGATTAATTGATAAAGATACAATCATAGTTGAACCAACCTCTGGAAATACAGGGATTGGTTTGGCTCTTACATGCGCTGCAAAAGGATATCCTTTGATTTTAACTATGCCAGAAAGCGTTTCAGTTGAGCGTAGAAAGATTTTAAAAGCTTATGGAGCAGATGTAGTTCTAACTCCAAAAGAAGGTGGAATGAAAGCAGCAATTGATAAAGCTGAAGAAATTTCAAAAGAAAAAGACAAGATTTTTATTCCACAACAATTTAAAAATCTTGCAAATCCAGAAATTCATCGCCAAACAACTGCTAAAGAGATCTTTAATGATTTAGATGGAAGAGTCGATGCATTTGTAGCAGGAGTAGGTACAGGGGGAACAATTACAGGAGTTGGTGAAATTCTTAAAAAATCAGTTGGCGAACGGATTAAAGTTTTTGCAGTTGAACCTAAGAGCTCACCTGTTTTATCAGGAGGCAGCCCAGGTCCCCATAAAATTCAAGGCATCGGAGCAGGATTTATTCCAGATATATTAAATACTGAGATTTATGATAAAGTTATTCAGGTTGATTTTGAAGATGCTATTAGGACAGCACGGAAATTAGCCCGATTAGAAGGAATTTTTGCAGGAATTAGCTCTGGAGCAATCGCATGGGCAGCTATTTATGTAGTTTCCAAAGAATTCGTAGAAGGGGAGAATATAGTTTTCATAGTCTGTGATACAGGAGAACGTTATTTGTCTACTGATTTATTTAATTTCTAATTTAGTTTATAGAAGAAAATAATATACCAATTCGACTTAAGGGCTAATCTGAATTACACCTGTAGTTAATATGTCAGCAATTTCTTTCCAAACTCTTTTCATGTCGATCTTCTTTTTACTATTAATCTTATTTGAAACCAAGTTAAATAATTCCTTAACTTTTAAAGAGTGAAAATAATTTATATTAGGCGCTATTGTTGCTAGCATGTATTGTTTTTGACCATATCTTTCGTTTTCGTCAAGATAAGCATTAAAATAAGCATATCCAGACATTTTTATATTTTCAAGATTTAAAAGAATTCCTTCTGCATTTGTAATTTTCCCGTGCCCATAAATGAATAAAGTTGCTTGAAAAAGTTGAGTACCAATCTCCTCAAATGAAAGATTACTGAATTTAGGATAATGATTTATTAATTTCGGACCATATTTATCATCCCAAAACATCAAAATTAGGATGATATTTTCTGTCTCTTCAGGTAAAATTGATGGTATGATTTCCATATCAAAAGAAGATAGAAATATATCCATTTTTTCTGTGATTGATTTAATATTCCTATTTCTCTTTATTTTCCCAGAAATAATAGCTAATAGATCTTTTTCATTAAACGGTTTAGTTAAGTAATCATCTACCCCTAATATCTTACCAAAGCGGATATTCTCAGGAGATGATTTAGCAGTAAGAAAAATAAATGGAATTTGATTCAATTTAGGAATTTTTGAAACCTCAGTGAAAAACTCATAACCATCCATTTCAGGCATCATAATATCGCTAATGATAACCTCTGGTATCTTATCTATGTCAGAAAGAACATGAAGGGCATTTTTTCCATTTATCGCTGTAATAACTCTAAAATTATTTGATTCTAAATTCAATTTAATAGCATATAGAAGATCAGCATTATCCTCTACAATTAAAATTAGAGGTTTCATAATTATGCCCTTTATTATATTTAATAGCTCTATTTTAATATTTATTGAATGATTATTTAATTCTTTTGGATTATTTAATTTGAACTTTTGGGAGAAACATTAAAAAAGTCGTTCCTTTTCCATATTCACTTTCTACAAATATTTTTCCTTGATGAAGTTCAATCAATTCTTTTGCGATTGTCAAACCTAATCCTGTTCCTGGGATATGATTAACTGAAGTAGCTCTAAAGAATCTGTCAAAAATAAAAGGTAAATCTTTCAGATGGATTCCAATACCTGAATCTATAAATTGAAATAAGGTGCCATCTATTCCTTCCGAATTATATTTTCCCGTATAATGATCGATTGCTTTAATATTAATATTGGAACCCACTTTTGAATATTTCCAAGCATTATCAATAAGGATTCTAAAGACTTGATTAATACGAGCAATATCACCATATAAAACAATATCTGTATTTATATCCAAGTCAATAGAAATATTTTTTGATTTAAGATTTGGTTCCATTAAAATAAGATTGTCATTAATAATTTCTAGAGGAGAATATTTTTTCCAATCTAAGATCATTTTTTTCTCATCCATTCTAGATAATGTTAAGAGGTCATTCACTAATTCATTAAGTAAGTTAACATTTCGCATGATTCCATCTCTTAATTTAATTTCTTGTTCTTTAGTGATTTCTTCTCTATACTTTGTTACATAATTTAATGACATAACCAAAACAGATATTGGATTTTTTAATTCATGAGAAACAGTAGATACAAATTGCTCTAATTTTTCTTCAGTCTTTTTCCGTTCTGTAATATTTGAAATAATTCCATCATACTTGATTATCTTATCAGTACTATCAACGATAGGAACCCCCTGATCTCTCAAGTAAAAAATCTCATTAGTATCTCTATGAATGACCCTGTATTCAAGATCATAGGCTTTCCTTTGCCCAATTGCTTCATTAAATTTGTTTTGAGTTTGGTCCCTATCATCTGGATGTAATGTTTTTAACCACGCATCTGGGTCTTTATAATGTTCCTCTGGGTCTACACCAGTCCATTCTTTCCATCGTTCTGATAAAAAAATGGTGGTTCCTGTTTCATCAGGCAAAGTAGAATAAACAACATTAGGGATATTTTTAATTAAGTCAGCATACTTTTCTCGTTCCTCCTCAATCTGCTGCTGAATTTTTTTACTTTCAGTTATATCTCTACAAATTGATTGAATATACTTTCCACCTCCTAATTTAATTACTTTAGCCGACACATATATATCCTTAATTTCTCCTCGTTTAGTTCTAAATTTGGTTTCAAAGTCATCTCTACCATACCTAAAAACTCTCTGGATATGAGATTTTGTAACTTTTTCATCCTCAATTACATCATAATCATTAATTTTCATCGTTGCAAATTTTTTTCTTGAATAACCTAATAAATCGCACATAACATCATTAAATTCAATCGCTTTTAATCTTACAGGATCTATTATCATTATTCCATCTGGAGATTGTTCAAAGGTTGTACGATATCGAAGCTCTGCCTCTTGAAGAAAAACATTAATTTTCTCAAGATCTTTTGTTTTTATGCGTAAATTTTCTTCACTTAACTTTAATCGTCGAAAAAGAACATTTAATGGGTCTTCAATACCGATTACAATGATAGAACGATAAATCAAATAAAATGCGACTATTTTAAAAATATGTCCAAGTAAATTTGGGAAATCATATACTCCAATATATAAAGTAAATGATAATTCTGAAATAATTGTTATACCAATAGAGAAAACAAGATTTTTGTAGAGTTTTTTTTCAAATTCTTTACGATTTTTGTAGAAGTAGATAATTGAAATACTAAATATCAAGATTATAATATATTCACTTATAATTTTAAAAGGAGTGAGTCCAAATCCTTCAATATAACATATAGGAAAAAGACCAAAAAAGATCAAAAACGTGAAAATTAGACTAATAGCAAAATAGCTAATTATTAAAAAATTTTCATTTACCTTTTTGTTTCTAAAAATTAAAGCTAATAGAATTGAAAGTGCTTGAAGATAGCGAGCAACAACCCATAATGATGATGGTAGATTGGACCCATATCCTTGAAAAATATTCATTCCAGCATATCCTAATGTATGTATTAAGTCTAAAAATGCTATAAATAAATAAGAAACCCCAATTATAATAAAAAAGGTATTTTTAGCGTATTTTTGTGAGTTCCAACCTACTATGAATATTCCACCAGCAATGGCTATGCTAAATAATTCAGAAATACTGTGAAATAGAACGTATTTATAATAAGCAGTTAATGAGATTATACATAGTATGATTATTAATAGAATGGTATCTCTATATTTCTGTAATTTTTCAATTTGCTTATTCATGCTAATCCGACTTTGCTTTCTCTAATTAAATATTATTTCATAGCTTTATGAAGTTAATCTATAATCAATATATATCTATTTCAAATATTTATTCTTTCAAAAACGGTATATATTGAAGTTCTATAAATGTCATCCCAGAGATTTGACGGTATCACTTCTTTTATTTTGGTTATTAGATCTTCTATTATCTCATAAGTTAAATCAGGACGAGTTACTTTTAAATTGGGATCAGATTTATGTAAAAAAATAGAAAATTTAATTTTATCAATTTTATTTCCCAATTTTTTTATTATTTTCATTAAATAGTCTAAAGCTAAATTATATCTTTTTTGGTCTTGTATATCAATTACATATATAACTTTATCAGTTTCTTGGAAATTTTTTTTAAAATCCTCTAAATGTATATTTCTATATTGCTCCTGTCCTCCAAAGTCCCAAATATTGAATTTCTCATCATTAATATTCAAATTAGATGTTTCGATTCCTCTTGTGGGATTTGAAGATTTTAATGACATTAAATTTAGGCCTTTTAAGCTTAAAACTATAGAGGTTTTTCCACCATTATCTAAACCTATAAAGATAACCTTTTTGGTGGTGTTGGTATTTAATTTTTTTTTTGACATCCAATTACCCTAATTCCATTTTAAGCATATTAAGTTAAAATATCATAAAGTTCTCTTTTTCGTCTTTCCCTAAAATCTTTACTAGTAGTTTTTTCAATGAATCCCTCTATTCGAGATAATAATTTGAAAATAGCTGGATTTTTTACTTTATAATACTTATAATTCTCTTTAACTTCGAAATCTACTAAGTTATTATCAACTAATATGTTTAATTGATGTGATATTGTTGATTGACTCTTTTTTAGTAAGTTTTGAAGTTCTTCATTATTTTTTTCGCTTTCTTTTAAATTATTTAAGATAGCTAAGCGTGTATCATCACATAATACTTTTAAAAATTTTAATAACTGATTGTTTTTCGATTCCATTTCAATATATTCTTCTTAATTATTGAAAATTATGTTCTTTGTTAATTTTTTAATATTATTCTTATAATTTATTTATGGTCATTATTTGTCTAGAAACCGAAATATTTAAATATGGACGTATCGACATATCTATTATAATAGATAGTGAATTCAATAGTGATTTTAAATGGCCAGTGAATTATTTAATATTGATGAGATTGATAGAAATATTATTCAATTAATACAAAAAGAACCAACTCTTACTCATACAGAAATAGCAAAACAAGTTAATAGAAGCCAACCAACAATTGGCATGCGTATAAGAAAGTTAGAAGAACTTGGAATTTTAAAGTTTCAAGCGGGCATAAATGTTAAGACAACTGATTTAGTTCTTGCGAGAGTTGAGATTCAAACATTAAATCCTTCTGAAATTATAAAATTAGTTAAAAAATGCCCTTATATGCTAAATGTGTTTAGATTAAGTGGATCTTCCAATCTAAGTGTATTAATGGCTAGTCCAAAGTTAAAACACTTAGATCAAATAGTTAATCGACATTTTAGAAAAAATCCAGATGTATTATCTGTGTACATAGATGTGATTACTGAGATAATTGAGGATTTTGTGCTAAATTTTAACTTTAATTTTGATAAATGTGGTGCCACCAAAGATGGTAGCTGCTGTGGTAAATGCATAAATCAGAATCAATAAACATGAATTTATACTAAATTTTTACATTTGATAAAGAAGCTATTTCATATTATAAACCATAAATTTTTAGATTAATTGAAATATTAATTAATATAATTCTCTAATATTGAGAAATTATTGAAATTAAATTATCAAAAACATATATAAAATTATGTATAATTAGCCAGCGTATCCGAGCAGTTAAGGAGGTGGCCTGCAGAGCCATTATTCATGGGTGCAATTCCCATCGCTGGCTCTTTTATATGCTCTTTTTGGTGAAAATTATGAAAATTTATAACAGCTTGTCGTTTAAAAAAGAAGAATTTAAGACTATTGAAGAAAATAAAGTAAAAATGTATGTTTGTGGCCCTACTGTATACGATAGTCCACATCTTGGGCATGCCAAATCAGCTATTGCTTTTGACATAATCCACAGATATCTTAAATACAAAACTTATAATGTTAATTTAATCAAAAATTATACTGATATTGATGACAAGATAATTAATCGTGCAAATGAACTGAATGTCGGCGTTAGGGAATTGAGTGAGAAATATATTCGAGAATATGAAGAAATTATGGAGGCTTTAAATGTTGAGGAAGTTTCAAAAAGTCCCCGTGCTACTGAAGTTATTCCTTTTATGATTGATTTTATCAATCAATTAATTAAAAAAGGATATGCATATGAAAAGAATGGGTCTGTATATTTTTCAGTTAAATCTTTTCCAAAATATGATACAATTTTACAGAATGTTAAAGAAGATATAGTTCAAGAAGAAGATGAGGATTATTTGGAGGATCAAGATACTACATTTGGAGAAGATAAGCTTGATGCGAGAGATTTTGCATTATGGAAAAAAATGAAAGAAGGAGAACCTTTTTGGGAAAGTCCATGGAGTAAAGGAAGACCTGGTTGGCATATTGAGTGCTCTTCAATGGCTTTAAACTTCTTAGGTGAAACTATTGATATTCATGGAGGAGGTCAAGATTTAAAGTTTCCACATCATCGAAATGAAATCGCCCAATCAGAATCATATACAGGAAAACCCTTTGCAAACTACTTTATACATAATGGATTTGTTAATATTAACGATGAGAAAATGTCAAAAAGTCTAGGAAATTATTTTTTAGTTGCTGAACTCTTAAAAAAGTATGATCCAATGGTGATTCGTTTATTTCTTATATCTAGCCACTACCGAAGTTCAATAAATTATACACTGGAAATTATGGACCAAGCAAGAAAAAATTATACCAGATTAATAAATACCATCAAAAAAGTGAATATGGTTGATGCAATTGATAAAAAAAGTAAAATAATCGAAGAATTAATAAATAAAGTAAATGAAACAGAAAATAAGATAATTAATGCCATGGATGATGATTTTGATACTCCTATAGCATTAGCAGAATTATTTTCATTATTTAGAGAAATAAATAAGATCATACTTGAAGAAGGGACAAAAATTAATACAACATTCAAGGAAAGATTTTTCCAATTCATAAATTTTGTCGATCAAATCTTTGGAATATTTCCTGATTTGGAAAAAAGAATTAGTAAGATTCCAATTGACGATACCGATGAAAAAGATAACCTCATCAAAAACCTTATTGATATTCTTAGTAAAACAAGAACAAAACTAAGGGAAAAAAAAATTTATGATATTAGTGATTATATTCGAGAAAAATTAATAGAATTGGGAGTAGATGTAGAAGATCAAAAAATAAACAAAATTTGAAGACTTTAATTTAATCTTGGGTATTCTAAGAAAGAATCAGAGAAAAAAGTATCACTATTTTGAAAAATTTTCTTCTAGAAAATCTAAAAACTTTAACCTATAGTTATCTAAACCAATGCATCTAAAGAGTTAAATATAGAGAATGTATTATTGAGGAATATTGTATAGGTGAAAATCTATACATTAATGAATCCAAAATTTATATTACTAAGGTGGTAAATTAAATGTTATTTATATCATATTGGGAGCTAAATCAAGATTTTGATCCGTCAGAATTAGCTGAAATCGCACAGAAGCTTATGAGTAAAAAACTTTATCCAGTGGAAGGAGTTAAACAAATAGGTTTTTATATTAGTACCTCAGATTATTGGGGTATTACTATAGAAGAAGCTGAAAATGAAGAACAATTGGCAAACGGGTCAAATATGTGGAGACTTGCGAAGCCAGGTTATATTAAGGTTATGAAAACTACTCCAGCTATGGATGCTACAAAAATGATTCCCTTAATAATGAAATTAAAAAAGCAAATGGAAGATTAAAGAAAGATATCAAACCAAAAAATTTAATTAAACAATTTTTTTTATTTTTTTGAAAATGCTCAATAGAATTTTAAATAATATTTTTTATTAAATCATATGAAAAATGAAATCAAAGATGATATAATTGAAGCTTTTTATATGAAAGAGTTTTCAATAATATTAGACTCTAATCCAACAACAGGATATTCATGGGTTCCTTTATTTGACAAAAACTATCTAGAGTTAAGAGATCGATCTATTAAAATGAACAGTAACATGTTTGGAAGCTCTTCTAAAGAAGTATTTAAATTTAACCCAATAAAATGTGGTATTACAAATCTTACAATGATTTATAAAAGAGATTGGGAAGAAAATGAAATACAAAAAGTAAATTTCGAAATAAAGATACATTGATGTATTAACTCTGAAATTTATTCAATATTATTTGTTTATTTTTGTTAAAAAATCTTCTTTTAGAAGTGATTTCCAACTCAATTTTTCTTTATAAATCTCTGGCATCTTTTCCTTTTTAAGAACAACTATAATATAAAAAGCACATACCAATGAACAAAATCAAATTTAACTCTCAGAACCATAAAAAAGATGTGAAAGAAAATATCCAAAATCCTAAATTTAGAGATATCGATATCCGCACTACCAAAATTGAACCCCCAAAAACCAAACTAGACCACAAACCGATTAATAGAATCGAACAACATACTCTCGAGCCTCACTATACGCCCAAAAATAAAATAAGGGCACCTAAACTTCCGCGTAATTATAAAACCAGAAATAAAATAGAACCACCCCAACTCAAACCCGATTATAAACCCATAAATAAAATCAAGCCACTTACACTCCTGCCCAATAATTCAACCAAAAATAAAATACAGCAGTATAACAGCCAGCTGCTTCACTCCCCTAAAAATAAAATTACTCCGCGTAAATCTGGTGATAAAAATGAATCTGTGAAATCAAATATAACTCATCCCTATTTAGATAAACCAAAACAAGATGCATTACGGGATAAACAAGGAAACGTCATAAAATATTCGACTCTATGGCTCATCGAAAATCTGCGAAAAGAAGTAGGAAAACTCGTTCCAGATGAAAAGTATCACGGTGAATTAGCTTATTGGAAATTAAGCAAGTATATTTATGATAAAAATAGTAAAAAAGGTTATGATTATATTCAAAAATCTATAATGTCAAGATTTAAATCAAATTCTAAAATCTATAATCCAAATTATAAATTTTCTAAAGAAACTCTCAGCAGATTTATAGAAAATTTGCATTCTAATTTCTCAATAGAGAATGTTAATAATGCTATTAATTATATAAAACTCTATATCAAAAATAATCAAGGTTTAAAAGATAAAGCATGTCAACAATGGCATTTACATAAACCTAATCTAATAATTAATTATTTCAATAAAATCGATACTATAGAAAAGGGCTATTGGCTTGGCTTTTTAATGGCTGATGGAAGTGTTCTTAATAGAAAGCATTATTATTTAAATGGAATTAAATGTAATAGAAAGACTCCTAAGAAAGAAATATTTTTAGAATTATCAAAGAATGATGAGATAATAATAAATAGATTTTGCAACTGTATAGGTATTGATAAAAATCATATTAAAAATAGAACTAGAAAACACTATAGAACTGGAAAATCACACAAATACGTTTATATAAGATTTACTAATAATAAAATGGCTAAAGATCTAGAATTACAAGGGTTTGCATCTTCAAAAGCAAAAAGAAAAACCCTTCCTAACTTTTATAAACAAAAAATGCTAAAAGAAAGTAATTCTCCCTCTAATAGAGAATTATTAATGGCTTTTGTTCGTGGTTACTACGATGGAGATGGTTTTAGTGGAACTACCCGTATCTGTTCTTCCTCAAAGCAATTTTTAGTCAGATTAAGACAAGCATTGAATATCGAATATCGAGTTTTAAGGTCTACTAGGTCAAATCTCTATAAAGATGAAAATGGAAAGATACACTTTCAAAGGGCACAATATTCTTTATCTATTGGTGCTCAACTTTTTAAGGAATTGACGGATTTATGTAAAAGATCAAATGTCAAAGTTTTAGAAAGGAAAAATAAACAATTATTGGGAAAAAAAATTATTAACAGAATGGAAAATTGAATTACTCCCAAGTAGATACAGCAATACAAAAGAGAAAAAATTTCTGACTAAAAAAAGAACGCCTTATGTTAATAAATTAAAAAAGATTATGCACCTTTTATAACTTTTACTTTTGGTGCATAGACATCTTGAACTGCGTAATTGTTGAAATTGATACTATAATGATCTCTCCAACTATGTTTTATATCCTCCAACATCGCTTCCATAATACTTTCCTTAATATTACCCTCGGTACGAAGTAATGTTCCTGTAGGAGTAGCCATTATTTCCCCATCCTTTACTACAATTTGGCCATCCTTAATCGTATACGCCGTAGCACTAAACGCTTTCTCAATATCATGACCCGTATAATTATCCGGATTAAGCTTATAAATCGCCACATCTCCAATAGCTCCAACTCCTAAATGCCCTCTATCCTTCAAACCTAACGTCTTTGCATTTCCAGCTCGAGTTACAATTGCTAATTCATATAAAGAATATTCCCGATCAATATCCGATAATGTAGACGCAGTTGTAGCTTTCTGATGGACATTATTCTTTAACATCTCTTCTCTACTCTTCTTATCCATTAACCATTTAAATGCCATAGGATAAGTGGTAAATGGTGCTCCATTAGGATGGTCTGTTGTAAAACCAATTTGGTATGGATCCTTGACTAATAGCATTAATTCTAGCCCTATGGCCCATTGAACCGCGTTTACACTGTTTTTTGGAGAAAAGAAATAAGGAACTACTCCTGAACCAGACTCTGCTTCAATTTGTCCGTTTACCCATTTAATTCCTGGCTTTGATCCCCAAGAACTCGTACCTCCTAAATGATGGAGTGCGTACTCCCAAGGCCCATCACCGGTCATCGTTGTTGTAGCATATTTTGTGAATACGACTTGACCATTATCAATAGAGAGATGTTTATGCCTATTGACATATTCAGCGATCTCCGTAGCTCCAGAGCTAAAATCACTCCAAGTTGTACCTCCATACGCGTTAAATTGGCAATGGGTTACATGAAGACTTCTTTCTCTACCATTTCCAACCTTAATACCTTCGCATACTTTAAATGTCTCAAGAGAGTGCTCAAAATTTCCTGGATGACCAAGGTTATTGCAATGAACATGAATCGAGTGAGGTAATTTTAGTATTTCATTAACCTTAGCTAAATTATCCACAATTTGCCTTGGAGTCACATTCCAATGCATTACAGGATCATCAAGTGATTCACAGTTACGTGACCACGCCCAATTTTCTACACCACCAGGGTTTACAATCTTAATTGCATAGCCTTTTGTAGCTTTTAGTATCCAATTGACATAAGCAGTTAATCTATCGATGTCATTATCTCGTATATATTTGAGGACAAACCAATTATTTCCGTAAATTGGCATAGCAGCTTTATCAATAATGGGTATGTCAAGAAATTCTTCATGAGTATGTCGCGCTTCTAGTAGGGGCATGGCAGGTTCGACTGCAGTTGTATACCCCATTTGAGCATATTTATACCCAGTAAGCCACGTGCTAAGCACGCTAAACCCAGTTCCGGATCGTGTTAATTTAGTTTTTTTCATATTAGATTCAGGAACCTTATCTTCTGGTCTTAATGCTCTACCCGTATTTACCTTAGCTCCTGCAATGTGGGTGTGAATATCAACGCCACCAGGCATTATAATCATTCCTAATGCATCGATAACTTTAGCCTCTCCATTGACTTTATCGACAATGATTCCATCTTTAATATGAATTTCTTTCTTTTCACCATCAATCTTATTCAGTGGATCATAAACAATTCCATTCTTTATGATTAAATCGCTCATCGTAATTTCCTATATTATGGCTATATTTTTATTTCATTCAAAAACTAAGGTTTGATGTTGACTTAGTTCTATTATTGTAAAAAATCAATGATTTTTATAAAGATTTATTATTATTTTAAGGTTAATTTAGAGAATGGATTTTAGATTTTAAAAGATTGTTTTAATAAAAAATAAAATTAAATTTAAATTAAAGTGAAGTTGCACCCAATAGTCCTAAAATTCCCGCTCCAAATGCCATGAAAGAACCAATCCAAATACCCCAGGAAAGGAGGATACCCGGTCCGACTACATAACTGCCCCAAATCATACTAGCACTTGTAGGACCTCCTAATGAATTTAAAACAGATATAAAAAAATCACCAGAAATTATCTGAACATCTATTATTAAAAGTAATGGAGTAACAATCATTAAAATTCCTCCAACACTTATTGGAGTTTTTGTTTTTTTAATAACACCAATAATACAGAGAATAGCGCCTATTATTAACAATATCCCTGCAATTAATACCAGAATAGCTATTTGAGTAGGCCCTCCTGGTGGTACTGTAACAATTGCACCAAAACCAGTAATATAGATTCCGCCTACTACTGAACTTCCAACAGAAACTTCTATCCTATACCAACCAAAATATTGGGGTACAAGAAAACTGAGGAGAATGCTAATTAACCCAACAATAGCACCAATTAGAGTAACAACTTTTCCAGCTCCCATATTTTTAACCTCTCATTTATTATATTTTAATTGTTTTTATAGAAATTATTTAATTTTTAAAATATCAAATAAGGATTTGTATTAAATATGATTCAAGGTGAATTAATAAAAGTTTCTGAATTTTTATATAAATCATTTATCTTCTTAGATTCTTTAGAAGGTTATTTTAATAAAAAATAAAATTTAATAGAAAAAAATATAAGAATTTAAATCAATAAATTCTACTTCTCAATCGTTTTATCATAAAGAACATAAGAGAAGAACGTAAATCGTCTTTTTATTAGAAATTTTTATAATTTTGAATAATTAAAGATTTAAAAACAATGAAAAATAATTTTATGTTAATTACAGTATCTTTGCAAAAACTCAATAAATATAATTAAAAGTGATAAAATTTGGAATCAGGTAAAATTTTAACAATATTAGGTGGTATTTTAACATTACTTGGTACTTATGTCTTTGCTATTTATGGATTAGCAGGAGTATATGCAGGCTCTGGGATAGGCTTCATCACGAATTTAGGTGATTTATTTACCAATGCAGACATAATAGCGATCTTATCAGGATTCGATGTATGGATAATATATTTACTCGCAATCTTATTTCTAATTTTTCTAGCTTCGGGTATATTACAATTGCTTGGCGTAAAATCTAGGGTATTAGGTTTTATCTTCTCTCTTTTTCCATTAGCAGTTGGTGCTATGATTATTCTTCTATTTTACACAGAAATTTTAGGTCCTACGTCCGGTATTTTCTCATTGTATTTTATAGGAGAACATTTTGGTGACTTTTTTCCAATTATCGTAAACCTTGGAAATGTAGGTTTAGGTGCATACTTGTTGGTTGGTGGAGGAGTTTTAGGGATTATTGGAACATTTTTACCTCGAGATTAAAATAGCTTAGTAAAAATTCAATATCAAATTACCATTTTTTTCTTTTTTTATATTACACGTTCTTGATATTATTTATATACATAAAAAATACTAATTTTAGTGGGAAAAACCAAAAGAACAGTGGGCTGTTTTTGAGGTATATATATATCAATTAGTTATAAATAAATAGATAGTATCCAATAATAATAATTAAATAACTATTTTTCATTAAAAAGTAAATATAATAATAACAATTAAAAAAAAAGAAAAGGAGAAAATTAAATTATGAAAACTGGAGCAATTTTAGCTCTAATTGGGGGTATACTATCTCTTTTTACAGTATTTCTTTTATCGTTTTATCAGATTGAAGTCATGCCTGGCGTTTATTTAAGTGGATCGGGTCTTGGATTACTAATGAGTGTTGGTGATGTTTTTACATTGGCTACGTATTATGGACAAACTATGTGGATAGTTCTTGAAATAATCTTCTTGATTTGTATATTTGGAGGAGTATTATCAATAGTTGGATTAAAAGTTAGAGCATTAGCGATTATTGGGGGAATTTTTTCAATTTTCATAGCGGTTTTTCATATGCTGGTAGCATTCGGTGCTTTACCTGCTGAAATCGGAGCAGCTATGGCCTTTTTTGCGACAGACCCAGCTTTAGCACCTATTCCATTACATGTTGGAGTGGGGCAATATCTCGCTCCTGGTGGATCTGCAGGTCTCGGAATATATCTTCTACTTGGTGGCGGAGTTTTAAGCTTTGTAGGTGGCGTATTACCAAGGGATTAATTATTTTAAATTTTTTTTTTTTTATATTATTCCAATCTTGAATAAAATTTGTTTTATAAATTTGTTAACATTTATAAGGTCTAAAGGGTTTTAGGTAATATTTTTTAATTTTCTGCTAACTTTTTGTATTCCTATGCAAAATAGATATCATAGACTATAGCCATATAGTAAATAAGATCATATTTGAATAATAATTAAATATCTAATTTTCATTAAAAAGTAAATAATAATTTTAAAATAATAACAAGAATAAAAAATAAAGAAGTGAAATAGAGAATGAAAACTGGTGGGATTTTAGCTCTCCTTGGAGGAATTATTAGTCTCGTTGGTACGTTTGTTTTAACGTTTTACGAATATGCTGCGTATGGTATCACGGGATCCGGAATTGGGTTATTAGTTAGCGCTGGGGATATTTTCGCAGTAGCAGCATATTATGGATGGACGGTATATCTCTTTGAAATACTTTTTTTGGTTTTAATATGGGGAGGGGTATTACAAATAATTGGGCTAAAAGTTAGAGTATTAGCGATTATTGGGGGAATTTTTGCAATTATATTAGCTGTCTTTCATATGGTAGTAGCATTTGCGGGGTATAGTTTACCTTTAGATGTTTTGCAAGCTGCTTTCTTCTTTAGTGGACCGTCACGAGCCTTTCCGTTACATGTTGCAGTAGGGGATTATGCAGTGCCTCTTCTAACAGCAGGTCTTGGAATATATGTTTTACTTGGTGGTGGAGTCTTAGCTTTTGTTGGTGGCGTAATGCCAAGGGATTAATTACTTTCAAATCATTTTTTTTTATATTATTCTAATCTTGAATAAACTCTTTTAAGTTTTTAATATCTTCAGCTTTATTAAGGTTGATAAATGTAAGTAAGTTATTATCAATTGGTTGTATCTCATTTTCTATGGAGATATACTTAGTTTTCCACTTCCTATCAAGAAGTTTATTTAATTTAAATTCTTCATTTTCTAAATTTTTTTTACTTAAATAATATGCTTTTTTAGTTGGATAAATTGCAAATAATGGTTCAACAAAACTATTTTCCCATTGAGGAATGCAACATTCATAATCAATCGAATTAAATATTAGGAGTTCAATTACTTTAAATTGAATGAAAGGGTTATCACAAGCTAAGATAAAGGTTTTTTCATAATTTAAACTTAAAAGTTCTTTAAAGGTGGAATACAAGCCGATTAAAGGACTCCGGGTATTTTTATCCCCAACTGTAGAATAATCATCCACAATGAAACCTGTAATCATTCGATAATTGATATTATTAATATAATTCTGAGTTTGTTTTAACGAGTTAGCGGCTAAAAAGATATCTTTTTTAAATTTTTTTAATATTTCGAGTTGGTAAGATATAAGGGATCTTCCTTGAAGTTCAAATAATCCTTTATCAGTGCCAAATCTTTTACTCTTTCCACCTATTAGAATTACAAAAGCAAGATATTTTTTTTTGTCGTTAATTTTTGAACAGCTTATTTTATAATTTAATAATATTCTATTAAACTAATAATTAAAAATTATAACTCATTTAAATTAATTGTATCTAAAGATAAATTTGTAAATCTCCTTCTCAAAATACCAAAAATTATGATAGTTAAAAGTAAAAAAATTCTCATTAGAGAAAAACCAAAAGAACATTGCGCTGTTTTTGGAGTTACTTGCAATGATTTAGGATATTCCGTATCAAATATCATATATACTGGTCTTATTGCACAGCAACACAGAGGTCAAGAATCAGCCGGCATTTCTATACTTAAAACCGGAGGACAGATATACACTTATAAGAAAAAGGGATTAGTATCAACAGTACTTAATAATAAAATACTATCAACATTCTGGGGGAACATTGGAATTGGACACAATAGATATGCTACTACTGGTTCAGAGGAATATACTACTCTTGATTATATACAACCATACCATTTTAAGAATAATGAAATCGAATTTTCAATGGCTTTCAATGGAACTATTCCAAATTATTTAGACCTCAAAAAAGATATGGAAGATATGGGCAAAATTTTTATTACTAATACAGATACGGAAATTGCTGCACAATTTATTGCTTCAATAGCTTTAGGAACCGAAAATTGGCCAGAAGTCTTAAAAATAGCCAGTAAATTTTTTGATGGTTCCTACTCTTTGATTCTTTTAACCCCGGAGGGTGATATTTATGCAATGCGTGATCCTTTAGGTTTTAAACCTTTATGCATTGGTGAATTAAAAACAGAAAAAAGAAATATCTATTTAGTCTCGTCTGAATCCTGTGGTATTGATGCTGTGGGAGGAAATTTCTTAAGGGATGTAGAACCAGGAGAAATTGTCCACTTAAGCCATCAAAAAGATATTAGGTCTAAAGCGGTATTGAAAAGTGAGAGATCTGCCTTATGTCAATTCGAATTTGTATATTTTGCTCGTCCTGATTCTATTATAGACGGAGTATCTGTTGCTGAAGCAAGACTAAGATTGGGAATAAATTTAGCTAAAAAAGATCCACTCTTAAAAGACACAGAGTTTAGAAAAAATGCAATTATAGTCCCTGTACCTGATTCTGGGCGAAGTGTAGCTGTTGGCTATGCACAAGAAGCAAAATTACCTTATGCTGAAGGATTAATGAAAAATAGGTATGTTCATAGAACTTTTATCATGCCTGGTCAAGCAAAACGTAAAATAGCTGTAAAAGAAAAACTCAATCCAATTAAAAGTGTAATTCAAGGTAAAGATGTTATAATTCTAGATGATTCCATTGTACGGGGAACAACAACCCAACAAATTGTTTCATTATTAAGAGAGAAAGGAGGCGCAAAAACCGTTAATGTTCGAATTAGTTGTCCTCCTATTGTGTCTGCATGTTATATGGGTATAGATTTCCCTACTAGAGAAGAATTAATCGCAGGAAGATATCAAATATTATATGGAAATGAAAATTACATTGAGAAGGTTCGAAAAACAATTGGTGCAGATACATTAATTTATCAGACTATTGATGATTTAGTTGAAGCTATTGGAAAAACTAGGAGCCAATTATGCTTAGCTTGTCTTACAGGAGATTATCCTTTGAAATCAGTAAAAAAAATAGCCGAATTAGAAAACTCAATTGCAATGAGTAGAATTAAATGAATTCTCTCCATCCTAGTCGTATTATATTTTAATGTTGGTTATTATACCTTATTACTAATCTGTTCTTCTTCCTCTGTCTCTAAGGTTAATGTTAATCCTATGCCGTCCCAGCAATAAGTACAAAGCTTCTCTTTAGGTAATCCTATAGCTTTAACTAAATTTTCAAGTTTTTGATATTTTAAGCTTGTTAACTTCAATTTCCTACGAATAATTTCAACCATTTCTTTAAATTTATCTGATTCTGGATCTGTGTAATCAATGGGATTATCTATATCCTTGCCAATTAATTCTTTTATAGCCCAACGTCCTGCTAAATCTAATTCAGAACTAGATCGTGAGAAATTAAGGAATTTACAACTAAAAACTAATGGAGGACAGGCTGGTCGCATATGAACTTCTTTAGCCCCAAAGTCGTATAATCTCTGAATTGTTTTTTTTAATTGCGTCCCTCTTACAATTGAATCTTCACAGAAGAGCAAGCGTTTATCATTAATGAGATCCATGATTGGGATGAGCTTCATCCTTGCAACTTTATCTCTAACAGATTGATCTTGAGGAGTGAAACTTCGGGGCCATGTAGGCGTGAATTTTACGAAAGGGCGCGAGAATGGAATCTTTGCTTCATTTGCATAACCTAAACCATGAGCTGTTCCCGAATCTGGAATACCTGAGATAAGATCAATCTCCACATCATCATTTTTTGCCAAATAAGCACCACATCTATAACGGACAGTCTCTACATTAATACCCTCATAACTAGATGCGGGATATCCATAATAAACCCATAAGAAAGAACATATCTGTAAGCGGTCTCCAGGCTCAATTTTTTGTTCAAGACCATTTTTACTTATTAAAATAACTTCACCTGGTCCGAGATATTTTTTTATTTTAAATCCAAGATTAGGTAATGCACAAGTTTCCATTGTAATCGCATAAGAGCCGGGTTTATCCCCTATAATGAGAGGAGTACGACCATACTTATCTCTTACAGCATATATTCCCTCATCTGTCATCAAAAGCATGGTACATGAACCATCAATCATGTTTTGGGCTTTTTCAATTCCCTCTTCAAACGTAGATCCTTGACTAATAAGGGTTGCTACTAATTCAGTCGGATTAATTTCTCCTCCATGCATTTCTGAGAAATGAACTCCGTTTTTAAGGGCCGTTCTTGTAAGGGTTTCTATGTTATTAATTTTTGCGACAGTAACTATCGCGAAGACACCTAAATGGGAGTTAATTATCAAAGGTTGATCATCAGTATCACTGATAACTCCAATACCCTTATTTCCATGCATTTTCTTAATATCTCTTTCAAATTTTGACCTAAATTGAGCATTTGTAATGTCCTTAATGTATCTTTGAAAACCACCCTTATTTTTTACCGCCAAACCTCCTCTTACAGTCCCTAAATGAGTATGATAATCTGTCCCATAAAAAAGATCATTAA
>JBATUM010000006.1:0-4522 GCA_049671145.1 Promethearchaeia archaeon | reverse complement strand
AATTGATTGTCTAGCTGTTGATGTGAATTGTGGGAGTATTGAAATGGCAGAAGCTATATTTAATGAAATGATGGAAGTACAAAAAAGATATTTACCTAATTTTAAATAATACAATAAATCCTAAATTTGTGGGTTCTTTTTCCCTTCTATTAATAACTATTATAACAAATCCCAATCCTCATAAAAAACTCCTCATAAATGAGGTTTTTTTATAGTTTGACAATTTACTTCAAATTATATGTTTTTTTATTTTATCAAAGTTATAAATAATAATAATCCTAAAAAAAATAAGGAGCCTGTTTAAATGAAAAAGAATACGGGTGTAGATGCGAGCTCAAAACAGGTCGAATACGAGGAACACGTTCCACTTAAATCTAAATTTGGTGTTGGGTTTGCTAATATGGGAAATTCATTCATGTCCACAATTGGATTAGGAACGATAGATGTGTATTACCTTAAAGTATACGGCGCAAATCCGGCTCTCTTAGCTTTGTCTTGGTTAATCTTCATAGTATGGAACATGATAAACGATCCTATCATCGGCATCCTTGAAGAAAGAACTAAAACAAGATGGGGTCGAAGAATCCCATATTTACGGTTTGGTGCCATCCCATACGCTTTATCGTTCATTTTGGTGTGGTTTCCATTCATGCAAGGAGAGTTTGGTCTTTTTCTCAATCATTTATTGATGTTGTTTATATTTGACACTTTTTTCAGCATGACGGGTCTTATTACATTTAGTTTACCAGCTGAAATGGCAGTAACTGCCAAAGAAAGAATTAAAATTACCTTATTTACTGTAGCTTTTGGAACAATTGGAATGATCTCGCGTTGGATTATGGAGCCCGTGTTTTTATCGGGCGATAATCCAAATCAACTCTTATATCAAGTGGTTGTCACGATATTTGGGATTATTTCCGGCCTATTAATATTTACTAGCAGTTATTTAATTAAAGAAAGGCTCTACACGCAAAAAGAAGAAGCTTTTGGATTTGTTAAGAGCATTACTGAAACGCTAAAAAATAAGCCATTTTTGATAATAGAAGTCGCTATATTTTTCATGACTATCATAACTGAGATGCTATTTAACGGATTTATCTACTTGTTTGATTATGTTTTTATATTTAGCGAACTTACAATTTTCTTTTTTATCCCCGCTCTAATCATTTTAATAGTGCTAGGAGTTTGGGCGAATAGCAAGATTGGAACGTGGGGCCTTAAGAAAGTGATGATTTTAGGAGGTTTAATAGCAATGATTGGTTATGTTATGGTATTTTTCATTGGATTGGCATTCAACTCAAAAATTCCGTTTGAAATTGGTTCATTTGGGATAGCCTTCATAGGTTTGGGTTTAATAATGTTCATGGTAAATCAATCGCCCCTCATAGGAGAGGCTATAGATAACGACGAGATTCGAACGGGTAAAAGAAGAGAAACCACCTATTCAGGAGTAAATGCTCTAATCACCAAACCCGCAGTTTCAATTGGTCACTCTTTATTATTAGGAATAATTGGACTATTCGGATATCAACAAGGCGTTAAAGTTTCAGATCAACCAGCGACGGTCGCCACGGGAGTTTTAATTGCGTTGACGATCGTACCTATTATATGCATCTTCATTGCTGTTATAGCATTATATTTTAACCCTCTTGAGGGGGAAGAATGGCAAGCACAAAAACGACACTTACAAGAAGTGCACAAGCAAAAAGAGAAAGATTATCTTGAAGGATTAAAGAAAAATGTTTAATATAAAAACATAAAGGGCGGTAAACAATTGATGTGAATTGTGGTAGTTTTGATATGAGACAATCTTTTATGTTTTTTTAGAATTTGGGAATCCATTTTGCTTCAGCCTCGAACATCTCTTCAACCATATCATAGATTTGCGTTGTTGAGCAAACGCTAGCTGTGTTAGGATCGAGCAATATTGCGTGATAAATCTTCTCTCGATTCATTTCGAGGACGCCTTCAACCGCTGCTTTTTGTACCATGATATTTGAAGTACATAACGCTTGGCATACAGTTGGTAAGACAATTCCTCCTTGAGGATGTAACCCAAGGCTATCAGCAAAAACAGGGACTTCTACGCAACATCCATTAGGAAGATTAGTAATTAAACTTCCTTCTTTATTAATTACATTTCCATTATATCCGAAAGGTTCATTGGTTTCCATAGCATTAATGATGAATGAAGCATATTCATCTGTGGGGACTTTCTTATAGGGAATTTTTGTACGCTTAATAGCCCTTATTAATCTTTTCTCGAATTTGCCCTGCAATTTAACTTGCTTTAAATAATCATCGGCTTGATCTATACTAAAAAAATCTGTGGGTGGTCCCCCAAATTGTTCTAAATAATCAGGAATTTTACGATAATATGGTACATACTCGCTTAGATGTCGAGATTCCTCTGTCATAAAAAATCCACCTACTGCTTTCATCATGTCTATACGTACTTTTTCAGATTCTCCCTTCCTTGGATCTTCTTCAAGAGCTTTATAAATCAAGGGGTATGCATCCTGCCACTTTCCATTTGGATTTGCAGAATCTTTATACCATACTTCAAGGAACCAAGCCATGTGATTAATGCCTGCGCAGAAAAAACTAAATTCTTCGCGCTTTAAA
Organism: Promethearchaeia archaeon; assembly: GCA_049671145.1. Taxonomy (GTDB): domain Archaea; phylum Asgardarchaeota; class Lokiarchaeia; order Sigyniarchaeales; family SOKP01; genus SOKP01. The sequence goes on along the minus strand of JBATUM010000006.1, from coordinate 1,897 downwards.
CCAGCCCAATTTCGCAGTAATAGTGCCGTTCCTTGAACGCCGTGACATAAACCAACCGTGGAATCTGGAACGATCGAGTTGCAAAACCAAGTATTCATTGCCATTGGATTGGCGTAATTTAAGAGTAAAGGTTTTATCCCATCGTTATTAGCATTATGTCCAACTTCTTTTATATCTTTAAGAATTGATTTTAAGGAATTTGTCGCGCGTAGGAAGCGGAATACGCCACCTGGACCGATCGTGTCTCCAACTGTTTGAGAAACGCCATATTTATAAGGAATTTCGACATCTAATTTAAACGCATCAAGTCCACCAACATGTATGGAGTCAATCACGTATTTCGCGTCCTCAATAGCTTTCCTTTGATCTGTAGTTTTTTCAATTGTTATATCTTTATTGTCGAAATAATCTTCCTTGAACTTTTTGATGTACCGGAACATCAAATCTAGTCTCTCGGTGTGAATATCTTCAAGGCAAAGTATCGTGTCCTCTTGGAGCGCTGGAAATAAAAGGAGATCCGTAAGTAGGTTTTTTCCAAAAACAAGAGATCCCGCTCCAATGAGAGTAATTTTGACCATAATATTCTAATTAGTAAAAAAAGATTTTTAAAACTTTCAATTTAATAAATCTTGCCCATATAATCCATATGACATTTGGATTGAACCTTATGGGAATTATACCTTTATTCTTCAAAGGTAGATATTAAGTAAAATATTAAAATTAAAAAAAAAATAATTATTAATCCAACTTTAATTTAAAATAACATAATAATCCTCCAAATTTGTCTACGATAACACCCGCCTCAGATTCTTGACTGACGATTTTAGTTTTAATCCCAAGATTTTTTGCGATTTGTAAAATTCGATGTGTTTTATTTCTATTTTTTAGAAATTCTTCAGTTAGAATAATATAATTTGGCTTAGTTAACTTAGGATTTTGCTTAATAAGTCTTAGTTCATGATCGATTTCTTTCCATGTATAAAGAATCTTTGAAAATTTTTCATTTTTGTTAATTATCTCTGTCAGTTCTTCTAATATTAACAATCCCTCTTGATTTGAAGTTTCATCAACTATTTCTTTAAAATATTCTTGTGTTCTTAGGTAATATACATCCTTTTGAGTCTTCGCTTGATTACCTATGATCTTAGAAAAAACAACTTGTGTATCCCCTTTTTTTAATAACCATGAATGATGTTTATTAACATGATTAAGAAACTCATCTGAATATTCTTCTTTCGGTGGGGAGAGCAGTATTACACTTCTGATACCTTCTTTAATTATAGGTCTTAATGTGTTAATGATTTCCTCATGAAAATGATATAATTGCGTTTTATTTTGATTTTTTCTCTTCCTTCCACGATTTATTTTGAAATGTAGCCCAATAGTCTCACTGAATATTCTCCAAAATACAGCATCATTATTATGCAGACCAACAAGAATTGCTATCGGATGCCCACGTTTTATACGTTTTTTTCTTTTAGCCATGATAAAATAGAATAAAATTTTTTTACTTCTTAGAGGAATGAATTGGTATCGGATCTATCCGTTTTATTAGCAAAATTTTATCAAAATCTGTGTCATGAGAATAAATCTCTTGAATATTATTCTCTAGTAGACTTGCTGCAATTAAAGAATCCCTCCCTCCAGTTTTATATTTTTCCGCGATCTCAAATGCAAGTAATATCGAAGATGTAGAAATGTCAAGTACATTGATATTTTTCGAGTCGATGATTGCGATTAACCGCTTCTTAACCTCATTCTCTTTATAGTTATAAGCCCTAACTAAGGCATGAAAACATTCCATAAATACAACTGAAGGAATGCCCACGAGTTCTTTTCCATTAACAATGCCTACTAAAAGTTCCTTACAAAGTAAATGTTCTGGAAGATCTTTATA
>JBATUM010000005.1:0-13189 GCA_049671145.1 Promethearchaeia archaeon | reverse complement strand
GCTAGAATCAGCACGAACTCCTGGAATGAATATATATACTTATAGTGAAATTGAAGATGTCTCTGGATTTGTAGGAAACTTTAAAGTAAAAATTCGCAAAAAAGCTAGGTTTGTAAATAATGATTGTAATGGTTGCGGTGCCTGTTATGAGGTGTGTCCCGCATATGGGTATGATGAATTCAATGAAGGATTGAATCCTAGAAAAGCAATTTATGCATCATTTGCACAAGCTGTTCCCTCAATAGCACAAATTGATATGACTAAATGTATTAAATGTGGATTATGCGAGAGAGCTTGTGAATTAGACGCCATAGATTTTGATCAGCAAGATGAAATAATTGAGATTGAAGTCGGTTCAATTATAATAGCAACTGGTTGGGATGAATATGAACCTGAAACGGGATATCTAGGCTATAATGTCTATCCTAACGTCATAACACAATTAAAACTTGAAAGAATACTAGCTCCTAATGGGCCGACTGTCGGCCATCTTGTGAGACCCTCTGACGGAAAGAAACCTAAAAATGTATTATTTATACAATGCGTTGGTTCAAGGGATCTAACTAAGCAAACTTACTGTAGTGCGGGGGTATGCTGTATGATATCTATTAAGAATACAAAACTAATAAAACAACATCTACCTGATGTAGACATAATTGTGGCATATATGGATATCAGGGCTGCTGGAAAAGATTATGAGGAATATTTTACCGCTTCAAGGAAAGAAGGTATAAAGTATGTAAGAACTAATGTCTCAAAAATTCATCAGGATCCTGAAACTCATAATCTTAAAGTAATTTTACAAAATACGCTTAGTACTACAGGATTAAAAGAATTTGAGTATGATCTGGTTGTGCTTTCGTGTGCAATGGTACCTCCAAAAGGCATTGAGAAAATTCAAAGAATATTAAAATTAGAAACAAGTCAAGATGGATTTTTCAAGGAATTTCATTCAAGATTAAACCCAATTGATACAAAAATCCCCGGAATAGTCCTTGCTGGAGTAAGTCAAGGACCTAAGTCTATTGCGGAATCTATTGCCCATGGAAGAGCTGCTGCTTCATCTTTAGCAAGACTAATGAGTAAAGATAAATATCGAATTCTCCTAATAAGAGCAATTGTGGATAAAGAATTATGCGCGAAATGTGGGTTATGTGAATTAAATTGTCCCTATAATGCTATTAAAATTGAATCTGATGGTGCTGAAGTAAATGAAATATTATGTAGAGGTTGTGGTTCATGTTTGGCCAATTGTCCTTCTGAAGCGATTACTTTAAGATATTATCGCGAACCTCAATACGAAAAACAAATAGATGCTATTCTTGAAGAGATATAAAGAGGTGAACTAAATGGCAACTGAAAATAATATTAAGATTCTAGCATTTATGTGCTGGAAATGAGGTTATGGAGCGGGAGATATGGCTGGTACTATACGAGCACAATATCCCGCAACAATTAGACCAATTAGAATAAATTGTACTGGGAGAGTAACGCCAAGCCTTATGATGCGAGCAATTGGAAAGGGTGCTGATGGAGTACTCGTAGCTGGTTGATATGAGGGGGAATGTGATTATGAAACAGGTAATCTAGTAGCAGCAAAAAATGTGGAATTTACTAAAGAAGTGTTAAAAACAGCAGGAATATCCCCTGAAAGAATACAAATGTTTCATTGTAGTGCTGCAGAAGGTCAAAAATTTCAAGAAGAAGTAATAAGAGTATCAGCAATAATTGAAAATCTAGGTAAAAATCCATTGAAAGAATCATTAAATTCAGAAGTTAATAAAAAAGAAAAAAAACCGAGTGAATGAATCTTGTAAGAAAAATATTAGCTTCAAGATGACGAACCATAAAGCAATGGTTTCGGAAAATAAATTTTTACTAATTATTATTTTAATTATTCAATTTTTATCTAAACTTGAAATCCTATTAATAATCTAATAAAAAGTAAGTAAAATTTTTTAAACCCTTAATTCTAGATTAATCCTAATTTTAATTTCTATTAAAATTAAAATAAAATTTTAAAAAAAAAGTGAAAAAAGATGAGTGAAGCTCCTAAAGGAGAAATTTCAGCATCAAAAGTGATTGCCTTCATTGGAATGCTATTCACAGTTTATTTTGCTATTATATTTTTTTATGCCGTTACCCCTCTCACAGGGATATTTGTTGTCTGGGGAATAATCTGTCTATTGATTGCATTCTTAATCTTTATTACATTAGGACTAATTAGTTTTGGACCTTTAAGCAAAATACCTTATCAATGGTGGTTACTACTTATCTTTGGAGCAGTTTTAGTGTTAATCGCATACTTTTATATAAGCTATTATTTACCTGCTATTCTAATTTTGATGGCAGCCGTCATTGAACTGATAATGCAAAAGAAACCTTATAAAGCTTCCAAAATGGTTGCAATCGTAGGCGCTGGTTTTGCAGGGTATGAATGTGTAGTATTGATGTTATCTGGATTTCCTTTATATATTGTAAATGCTGTTTTCGGTTTGATTCTAATCATTATTCTACTTCTGCTTATTTTTGAAGTAGTAGATTTCAAAATCTTTAATTATTCGTGGTGGGTTGTTTTACTAATAGGATTCGTTATCTTTACTTGGATATCACCATTTGCTTCAGGTTATCCAGTCCTTGGTTATGGAGGAATGATCATTTTAATAGCCTTTATACTCATAGTAATGGCATTCTAAATCAATTAATTTAAATTTTTTTTATTTTTTCTTATTTTTTCTTTCACGTAATCTAGAATGAAATTCTGATTTTACAAGTAATTTTTAATTTTAAAATTAATTAATAGAAATATTAATTTAGACTATCGTGAAATGTAAATGGGTAAAAATTTGTATTTAAATGCTGAAAATCAATTTTTAAAGGCTGAAAAATTATTTAAGGCCAGACAATTTAAGAAAGCTGCAAAAAATTATTACTCTGCTGGAAATAATTATTTAAAATTGGATAAATATGAACAAGCTATAACTACTTTTATTAATGGTGCAAACGCATTTATAGAATTGGATAAAATTCAATCAAGTTTGGATTTGTTAAGAATGGCAGGGGATTCTTCCTTACTTAACGACGATTACTTAAAGGCAAATGAAATTTTTAAAAAAGCAGTCGAATTTATCCCAAAATTGAGAAGTAAAGGATCTCGGAATAATTATTATATAATATTTTCTGTTCTTTCTTATTTATGCTTATTTACGAAAGTAAAACAAGAAGAAGGGCTCAATTTTATTAAAAAATTACAGAACAAAGTTGAAAGTTCTTATTTCAAAGAACATCCTTTAATTGTTCTGGTTACTGAATTGACAATTTGCTTACGCGATAAGAATCCAAAATATCTTGAAAAAATTCAAAATAATCTTTATAATTATGAATTCAGTGATGCTGAATTAAAATTGATGAAACAAATTCTTTTTATTGCAAATCTGCAACTTTCTTTAAATTCTGAATTGATTTTGGATAAAGAGCTATATACTACAAAGGAGAATATTAGTTTAAAAGTAATTATTGATACCAAACCTTTATTATCAGTTACTCAAAACCCTTTTTTTAGCTATAGAATTGAGAAATTTGAAATAATCAAAATTAACCTCCATTTATCAGACAATCTAAGTTCAAGCAGGAAACCGGTTATTCCTTTTGATTTGGAAATTGGTAAAACCCATGAATTAGATTTTATAATTAAACCCCATTTTCAGCTTGATAAACCTTTTATAGGACCTTTATCATTTACATCTGAAATAAATAATAACTTAATATTTATCTATGAAACAGTAGAAGTTATACCAAACCTAATTTCACCAGCTCCAACTCTAGAAATTTCTACAAAAAATTTGAGACCTCCTCTTATAGAACAGACTTTTCCATTAGAAATCCTAGTACAAAATCAAAGTCAGGGTGAAGCATTGGATGTAAATATTGATGCTGAATTTCCTGAGCAATTAAAAATTATGCGAGGTACAACAACTAAAAAAATTTATTCATTGAGATCAAATGAAGAAATCAGATGGGAAGTAAATCTTAAACCACTTGAAGCTGGAGATTATATTGTTAAACTTATAATTAAGTTTAAAGATCCAGATCAAAATCTGATAGAAGAGACTAAAGAATTCCCCATCTCGATAAAATTATAACTTTCACAAAATACTTGGAAAGTAAAAGAAATATTAGAAATTAAATTAAAATAGGATCTTCATGATTGTAGGTTACTTGCTCACATTTTGTCTTCCCTATTATCACATCATCTTCTAACCGGATTCCCCATTTACTTTTCCAATATAGACCGGGTTCATTTGTATATACCATATTTTCTTTAAGAGAATACATTTCTGGAATATTCCTATTTATTCTTGCACCGATATCATGAGCTTCAAACCCTAATGAATGTCCTAATCCATGGAAAAATAATTTCTCGTGTTCATAACCTTTTTCTGCTAGATATTCGCGACATTTCCTCGCTGGAAGATAATTGGGAGATCCATCTATAAAATATTCATTAGCAATTTTCTTTGAATCATATAGAACTTTATATGCGTGAAGAAACTTATCAGTTGGATTATAACCAACCCAAAAAGTCCAAGTTATATCAGAGCACATCTCATCTATTTGTAAACCAGTGTCAATTAATAACACTCCTGGTTCAATTTTTTTATTTGAAGTATTATGGTGAGGATCTGCTGAATGAGGGCCTGATCCTACAATAGTTTCGAATGCTATTTTCCCTAATTTCATGTAGTCATATTCTATTTTAGTTTTAACTTCCTTTTCGGTCATACCTACTTTTACAAATTCCGGTACAGTTTCTAATATCTCAAGTGTGGCTTTACAGACATTTCTTAAATCCTTTAACTCCTCAGAAGATTTAATACTTCTGAGTTCATATATAATCGGAGCTGCGGATATAAATTCTGTTTTTGGTGCTAAATCTTTTACAGAAAAATAATCTCCAGCATGGATATAATCAGCTTGTGAAGTGCCATCTTCGTTTAGGACATTTTCACCAAAATTTAGGGCAATTCGAGATTTATTAACGATTGGTGACAATAATTTTTTTAATCCATTTAACGATCTATAAAAATTAACTTCACATTTTATATTTTTCTCCTTCAGTGAGCGCTTAATCATAGCAGCTTCCATTTCAACAGATAAGACTTTATGATTTCCATCAGCAGCCACATATATATAATGGCGAGCATGTGATCCAACTCCTAACAAGAATCTAGAATTTATATCACTATCCTCATTACAGATAATTAACCATCCATCAGCATTAATTTCCTTAAGAATTTTCTGAGCTTTTTCAAATTTATCCATATTTCAAATCATTTAATGCTTTTTAATTAAATTTATTGATCTATATAAAATCTATTTTTAACATTAAAAATATAAACTTAAATGTTCTTATATCTCTATAACAAAAAATTGGATTTAAACTATGAAGCTAAAAGTAAAAAAAGTAAATTATGAAACTGGAAATACTAAAGATGTTGTTTTAAATATTAAAGATGCTCAAGAACTTGGTCAAAAAGCAGGAGAACGAATCTACATAAGAAATAAAGAATCAAAATCAATTGAGAGTGAATTTTGGGTTGCGATAATCCAGATAGACTACTCTAATTCTATTGTAGAATCAGGTGAAATAGGGATTTTTCTTGATATTTTAAAGGAAAAGAAAAACCTAAAAGATGGAACAAATGTTTCAGTAAAGCCGGCAGATCCACCAGATTCTTTTAGATTTATACAAAAAAAGATAAGGGGGAAAAAACTTAGCAGTGAAGAAATAAATAATTTTATATCAGATGCCGTTTCAGGATCGTTATCCAGAATAGATTTAGCTGCTTTTATAACTGGAGTTCAAATAAATGGAATGGATAATGAGGAAATGACGGCATTAACTTTAGCAGAGGTTAGAAGTGGAGATATTTTTTATTTTGGTATGGATGTCTATGATAAACATAGTACAGGGGGAGTCCCCGGTAATAAAGTATCATTACTCATTGTCCCAATTGTTGCTGCTGCTGGATTAACTATTCCAAAATCATCTACAAGAGCAATTACTTCACCATCAGGAACAGCGGATTCAATGGAAGTATTAGCTCCTGTTACTTTTAAATCAGATGAATTAAAGGAAATTGTTTCAAAAGAAAATGCTTGTATCATCTGGGGTGGTGCATTAGATATTGCGCCTGCTGATAATATTTTAATTGAAATTGAACGTCCTCTTCATATGGATCCTATTGGTTTAATGATTCCCTCTATACTTACTAAAAAACTTAGCATGGGCGTAAAAAAACTTGTTTTAGATATTCCTGTTGGTGAGGGCACTAAATTCCAAACCCCTGATAAAGGTAAACAATTTGCTTATTTATTTAAAGAAATTGCTGCCAATGTAGGAATTGAAGCAGAATGTGCGCTGACCTTAGCACATCAACCAATAGGCCATGCAATTGGACCGGCTCTTGAAGCAAAAGAAGCTTTAACTTTACTAAAAGATTATTCTGCAGGTCCGAATTCTTTGATCGAAAAATCTACTGATTTAGCAGGTATGTTGCTAGAAATGGGTGGTAAAGCTCAAAAGGGGTCAGGTCAAGCTTTGGCAAAAGAAATATTACGATCTGGCAAAGCTTATGAAAAAATGAAAAGTATTATTGAAATTCAAGGTGGAAGTCCTGAGATTAAACCAGATGATATTGAGGTCGGACCATATGTAAAAGAGTTTTTTGCTACCAAAGAAGGATACATTGTTGAGGTTAAAAATTCAATAATAAATCAAATAGCAAAAGCCGTAGGGTGCCCTAATTCAAAAAGCTCGGGTGTAGAAATCATAAAAAAACAAGGTGCAAGGTTGAAGGAAGGTGATCTTGTTTTTCGAGTTTACTCTCATAGTCAGTCTAAATTGAAAAAAGCAGAAAAAATATACAATGCATCAGGCGGACCAGTAACTCTGGGCGGTATGGTACTAGAGAAAATTTAAAGACATTAAAAAAACTATGCCTCTAACTCCTAGAGCAATTTATAAACCTAAAAGAACTTGAAATAAGATGGAATAACTTAAAAGAAGTCCCTATTACTATAAAGGTTCGCCAACCTACCTGAGTACGGCAAAAAATGTAGAAAAATTCAATTTTTTTTAGTAAAAGTCAATAATTAAAACCACTTCATATTATTGTCCATTTTGATTTAAAGTAAAAAATTTAAAAATTATATCAAATTTCGAGACTTAATGGAATTAGCTCCAGATATAGTTTATGATGGTTATCTTAATAATGAAATAGATAAGTCTTCAGCTATAAATCAATTAATTTCATTAATAGATAATAGTGATAATCTAATTGATAGAGTCAAAAGTATAGATATTCTGGGAAAAATTTCCGCCGTAAATTCTCGTGTTTTCAAGCTCTTAGAAAACTTATTAATCTCTGACAATCATGAAATTATTAGATTTAACGCATTAGATATACTGAGAAAAAATTTTAAAGATAAAATACTTGAACCATTTGCTTTTGCACTTAACCATGAAAAATCATTGAGATGTTTACTAACAATAACAAATACTTTAGGTGAAATAGATAACTTTCAGTCAAGAACGATACTTATTAATAAACTAAATACAATAGAAATCAGTGATTTTAAAAGCCATTATAGTAATTTGTTTAAAAGAATAAATATAACAAATTTATCTAGTAGTGAGCTTGCTAAATTTCTTAAAAATTATTTAATAATAGATCAATTAGAAAGAAAATTCGGTAAATTAGATTTCAAAATAAATAGTGGTGTAATTACAGAATTAGATTTATCCGATATAAGTAGTAGCGTATATGGATGGAGCGACTTAAAAAAAATACCTGAATTTATAACAGAATTAAAGGCATTGAAAGTACTTGATTTAAAGTTTAATCGATTGAGTTTCATTCCACAATCCCTAAGTGTGCTGTCTTCATTATTTCATCTAGATTTAAGCTATAATAAAATAAGTGAGATTCCAGATGAAATAGGAAACATAAAATCATTAAAGCATCTCAATCTAAGATATAATCAATTGACACAAATTCCAGATTCAATAGGAAATCTCAAATTTCTAAAAATCCTAGATTTAAGATCAAATAAATTAAATACCTTACCAAAATCATTAAATCGGCTTTCAAAATTAGAAATTTTAGATTTATATGGAAATCACTTGAAAATCATCACTATTTCACTAAAGAGATTATTATCACTAAAATTTTTAGAACTTGGCTTAAATAAACTGGAAAAACTCCCTTCTTGGATAAAATCTTTAAGATCAATTAAAACATTGGGACTTGGGGGAAACAAATTGAAACAACTACCACGTTGGATTAGTTCACTGAGATCACTTAAAATTCTTCATTTATATGATAATGAATTAACAACTCTTCCAAAATCTATTGGTTCATTATCATCTTTAGAAGAGCTTACATTATGGAATAACAATTTAACTAAATTACCTAAATCGTTTAGTTTATTAAAATCTCTTAAAAAGTTAAATTTAAGCTGGAATCAGTTTGAAGAATTACCAGAATGGTTTGGTTCCCTAAATTCATTAGAAATATTAAGTTTATGGGGTAATAGATTAATTAAACTTCCTAAATCTATATCAGAATTATCTTCTCTTAAAATATTAGATTTAAATTTTAATTACATTGTTGAAATTCCAGACTTTTTGAAAAATTTAGAGAAACAAGGATTAATTATCTATAAATAACAATTGTTAAAAATTTAAGAAAAAATGATAGAATTAGACCCGAATAAGATTTATGAAGATTTACTTGATAAAAAAATAGATAAGTCATCAGCAATTAATAAATTAGTTGTAATAATAGAAAATAGTAATAATGTCCTAACTAGATTTAATAGTATTCAAATTTTGGCAAAGATCGGGGAAAATTTCGAGAATACAGGAATTTCCAAGGAAATTTTATTCAAATTATTTGAAAACTTAATGCTCTCTGATTCTAGTGAGAAAATAAGAAATATTGCAGCAAAAACCTTAGGGGATAAATTTTTAGAAGATTCGTTAAATCCAATGAAATGGGCTCTTCAACATGAACAGTCTCCTCTGTGTCTAAATACAATATTTCAAACACTTCTTAAAATAGTGAAAAATCTGGGAGAATTAAATAATCGCCTCTCAAAATTTATTTTAATTCATGAAGTAAAGCAAATACCTGATAAAGAGTTTAAAATAGGCTTCGAGAATATTATAGAAAAGAGAGGATTTAACAATATAACCAATCATGAATTATATTTAATTTTACTAAATTACTTTTCGATAACATATATGAGAAAAACGATTTGGCGGTTAAATTATACTATAGAAAACTGTAAAGTTATTCAATTAGATTTTCAGTTTAAAGGATTAATAAAAGTTCCCGATGCAGTTCAATATTTAGATTCTCTTAAAACCTTAAGCTTAAGATACAATCAAATTACAACTATACCTGAATGGATTAAAAAATTGAAATACTTAGAAACTATTAATTTAAACGTAAATACCATAAATCAGTTACCTAAATCCATTGGTTCACTTTCACATCTAAAAAAGCTTTATTTATGGAAAAATGATCTTGAGACGCTTCCTGATTCAATATGTAATTTAAAAGCTTTAAAAATCTTAAATTTAAGGATAAACCAATTAAAAAAATTACCTCTTAACATTGGTAATTTAAAGAATCTTTGTGAATTAAATCTTCATGATAATAAATTGTATACCTTACCTAATTCAATTTCAGAACTTACTTCATTAGAAAAATTGAATTTAAGTTGGAATCTATTCCAAACCATCCCAAATTCACTTAATTCGCTTTCTAAGTTAAAAATTCTAGATCTTGAGAGAAATGAATTAAGTTATATTCCAGAAACTATTGGTAAATTAGAAAAGTTGGAAATGATGAATTTGAGTGATAATAAATTATCAACAATTCCAAAAACAATTGGGTTGCTTAATAGCTTAAACTATTTAAACCTGTCTAGAAATAATATCGAACATCTCCCAGAATCATTACTTTCAATAACGACTTTAAAAGAATTAAATTTAACAGATAATAAATTGAAAGAAGTGCCGGCAGGTTTAAAAAAGTTAGAAGAAAATGGCTTAATTATTCATATTTAATACTATTATTGAGTTTCATATAGGCGTTTTATTTCCTCAACAGTTGTTACATCTTTTGGACCCTTTTCTGGACGAATTCTTTGAAATACAGGAAATCTCATAGAATACCCCAAAGAAGAAAATTTATCACTAATAGTAATTTCATCACCAAATATTTCAATAACAATTTCTGGTATTAACCACTGATCTGGTTTATCATCACATATAACCTCACTCGGTTTTTTCTCAACTTCATACTTCTTCACCTCACTCTTTAGTGCTTCCATTATTTCATCAGTCCAACCTGATGCTATACGTGTAAAAGCTTCAAATTTATCATTTAAAGGATCATAGACTGCTCCAATATAGGTTCCATACCACCCCTTTCTACGTCCTCTACCATAAAATGCTCCAACTAGAACCACATCAACTGTATCAGCTAATTTTCCACCCTCTAGTCCTTTTAACTTTATCCAGAGAAAACCACGATTTCCTGCCTGATAAAAAGAGTCATCTTTTATAGATTTGATAATTATACCCTCGGTTCCTGCATTCCTTGCTTCATTAAAGAAGTCCAACATCTCTTCTGTAGAATTGATTTGTTTTGAGTCAACTAACCGGATTTCATCTGTCTGTTCTACTATTTCTTCAAGCTTTTCCCTACGTTCAGGATAGGTTCTATCTATATATGACTCATCCCCAATCATTAATAAGTCAAATAAAAATAAACTTACTGGTATTTCTTTAGAAATATCTTCAATATCATATTTTCTTCGCCTTCTACTTAACACCTGGAACGCAAGCATTTTTTCATAGAAGTGATCCATTGCTACTACTTCTCCTTCAATAATAACCCTTTTTGCTTTAATTTTCTCCCTAATAACTTGACAAACATCAGGATACTGCTCAGAAATTTCAAGTAATCTTCTAGAAAATAGCAAAATCTTCTCTCCCATTTTATGAATTTGTAATCTTTCACCATCTAATTTATATTCAGCAATACATGGTTTTCCTAACTTATCAATAATTTCTGAATAAGAAACACGAGATGCAAGCATATTTCGAACAGGTGTGCCGTAAGAGATTTTAATTTTTTTTACTTCTTCTATTCCATTTTTTGCTAAAATTAGAGTAACATCTCCCAAATCAGGATGTTGGTTGTAAGCCTTCTCAATGAAAACTCTTGCTTTTTTATCTCCTGTAAATCCTTGAGCTAAACCATCAATAATTGTTAAAGTTGATACTCCCACTCTTAAGGTCGATGTTATTATTCTTAATAGATATTTTGTTTCAATAGGAGAACATTTTCTCATCAAACTACGTAGAATTCCTAATTTGATATCTTGAGAACCAGAACCTTCAGTTGTAGCTATTTTTTGTAACGCAGAATATAATTCGGATATCTCTAAAGATGATTCTGAGGCTTCCAAATTCTTATCAAAATCGAATAAAGATTTTTGTTTTTTCTTTTTAGAAAGAATTAGTTCTGCTGTTGCACCAATATCTCCTTCTTTTAATAAAATATTTTTTATTTCTTTTCCATTAATACCTGAATGGAGCGATAACGCCTCAATTATCATCTTTTCAGCAAGTCCTAATTTGGGAAATTGTTTAATATTGGAAACAAGTTGGCCTTGCAATAAGTAGATTATTTTGTCTAAATCAGTAAAATCTTTTGTAGTTTTAATATCTAGAAAAAAATCTGATAAAATATCAATCATTTCAAGTCTTTTTGATGTGCTCTCTAGCTTAGAAAACAAATCTGCTAACTTTTTGAATAGCATCAGATTCTCTATGTATTTTTCGATTAGAAATTAAGATTAATTACTCTATTATTATTAAATAAATACCACTATAAATTTAAATAACAATATTAAAAAAATTTAGAAAAAAAAGATTATAATAATTTTGAAAGCTCTACAAACTTCTTTTGAATCTCAGATTTAATATTAGTAGAGATTCCAGTAAAAGAGTCTGATGTGAATTTTATTTTTCCTTCAGATATTGAAAATTCACATACTTTCCCATCCATGTGCTCTACAGAATAGTTACCATCATCCTTTTTAGATACCCAGATATCGTTAAAGAATTCAGTTATAGCTATTAAAACAAATCCAATTTTTGCTTGAATATCAAGATCTAGCTTCTTTTCTGGTGCGGAATCTACTTTAGGTGCTGTTTCAGTTTTTACTGATACTTCTGGCTTAGCATTATATTCAGAAGCATGTTTTATTGCAGGCGGGGCTACAACCGGTGCTTTCTGCTTAATAACTGGAGTAGTTTCAACTTTGATTTCTGGAACCGGTGCGGGTTTAGGTTTTACAGGAGCTGGTTTGGGTTCTGGCTTCGTAACAGCTTTAATAGGGACTTGCTTAGCTCCTTCAATATCAAAAGTGATGATAAAATTATCTAATTCCTTAAATTCTCTATTTAATATATTTTGAAGTTCCTCATTTGAATTTGTAGTTTCAGGGTCTCTCCCAATCTTCCTTTGGTCTATTTCTTTTAAAAGTTTTATATCTCTACCAATTATACTCTTTCCTGCTACATATCCATGACCTTTTAGGGATTCAGCTTGTCTAAGAGCAGTCCTTCTAGCCACCAACCCCTGCCTTGATCCATGCCATAAATACAAAGAAGAGGATCCTTCATCAAGAATGATTATATTTTTATCTGGTGAAAGATTATCAACATTCCATTTAATAGGTTCACTTACGCCACCTTCTAGCACTTCAAACATTAGTGCGAAATCCATTTTTAACTCCACATAAAATGATTATAATTATACTAACAATAATATTATTAGTTTAATATTTTTAAAAAATTTAAAAATTGAGTTTTCGAAAATGATTTATTATTTTAAGATAATAAACACAATTATCATATTAATTAATATCTAGTGATATTCATACTCCCAAGTTTAGAACGCAATTAAATTCCAATTTCTAATTTTATTAATGAAGATGATAATAAATTTTACGGCAATAAGAAATGAAAATAGATAATATTTATTAAACAACCAAAAATATGAATAAATAAATTTCATGAATTAACGGTAATGTGGTTGATAAT
>JBATUM010000004.1:0-4368 GCA_049671145.1 Promethearchaeia archaeon | reverse complement strand
AGAGATATAATTAATATTCCTTTTTTACGCAAACCTTGACCCATATTCAACTTATTTATTATTTGATAATTAAACCGTCTTCTGATTATAAAAAAGTTTTTGTCTTATTTTATATAAATAGACGAACTTATTTAAAAATTAATTTAAAAAAAAAGAAGTAAAAAATATTTAAGGTTTAAGGATATCAGTCTTACTTAGAGCAGTTATAGTTTTATCTTTTGGTTCAGGTACAAATTGTAATACAATAAAAACCCCAATAAATGCAATTAAACTAAGTAACATTCCAGTACCTAACGCCTGAAGGGAAACGAATGAAGTAGTTGTACTAGCAAAAGGATCCGCACTAAATGGATTCAACGTTTCGGAAATTAGTCCTACAAGAAATCCTCCGAAACCAGCTCCACGTGCTATAGAAAATATTATTGAATTTGCTGAAGCTCTAACTTCGGTATCATACAATTCAGAAGACCATACACCAAAGATTCCATGTAAGCCAAAACCAAGTGTTATAAAAACTGCCGAGGCTAATATCATAGTATCATTGAAAATCAGTAGTGTAAATATAGCAAATAGCACGCCACCAAAAATCCCTATTATATTATCTAAAAGAAACGCTTTTTTTCTTCCTATATAATCACTTAAAAATCCGAAGAAGAAGAGCCCAAATGCAGCAATTACCATCAAAACTAACATATAGAGTCTTGCTGAACTCACATAACTCGCATTACCTACAGCATGGAAAAGATATTCAAAAAATACTGGTGCTAAATCAACTAACGAGTGGTAGGCTGTTTCAGCAAACCAAAATAGTATTATAAGTAGAATAGTTAACTTAATCCATTTTGAGCTAAAAATTTCTTTGACTCTAATTTTTTGTTTTACTTTTCTCTCTTTCATTACTTTATCATACTCAGACCAAACAGCTGATTCAGGTAAAGCAAACCAAAATAAAACCAAAAAGGGAAGAGGATATAGTGCGGTAAGAAAACACCATTGCCATCCAAAAGGACCGATTACTAATGTAACAACGATTGCTGAAATATATCCAATTACAAATGTTGCATGGACTAATCCTCCAGCAGCTCCTCTTCTTTTGGACGAAAAGTACTCAGAAATAAGAGAAAAAGAAATACCCCAACTAACACCTAAACCAGAGATCATTCTTAATACAGCAAAAAGAACAAATCCATCTGGCGGAACTAAGGCTGTTAATGAAGAAAATATAGCATCCCACGCAATTGATACGATTAATGCCTTTTTTCTACCAAAGCGATCACCTATTTCTCCAAAAAGAATTGCGCCTGGTACTGTAAACACAAATTGTAAAGATATAATTAATCCTATTGAAGCATCTCCTACTCCAAAATATGTTTTTAGATCGCTAGCAAGTAGACTTATTAGAACTAGAGAATATCCATCATGCATCCAAGCAATAAATGCTGCTAAAAGAATAACAAATAGAATTGCTTTTGATTCTTTTCTTATTTCGTTCATATTTATCCACATTTAATTGTTAAATAGTCAAATATTGTTTAATCATGTATATAAAATTTTAAAAAAATGATTTAGATCAAAATTTTTAATTAATAAAAATAAAGTTTTCCCGTTATTTTAAGTGATAAAATAGAAAGTTAAAGCTAATGTTCCTAAAATAACCATCACAATGCCCATTGCTCTTCCCATTGTCTTAGCAGATAAGCGTTGAATATATGTTGAAGCTAAAATTCCAGTTATAATTGAACCACATGCTAAGAAGACTGAGATTTCTAGATTGAAATAATAAGTACCTTTTACTAAGAACCCAAAAATTTGATATAGCGTGAAAGTTAACATGCTTACAATAATACTTAATATGAGAGCTGTACCAATACTTTTTTTAATTGGATAGCCATAAAGGATTATAAGTGCTAAAACAATTATCATTCCAGAATTAGCACCAAACAGTCCTGAATTCATGCCCAAGAAAAAGCCAAAAACAACAGCAATTATGTAAAATAATTTTGAGCCATAAGGAATAACTTCTTTTATTTCATTATTTTTTGCGCTCTCTTCCACTTTTTTTTTTCGATCTAGATCTTTGAGAGCTTCTTCTTCATTACTCTTGAGGAATCTATTATAAATGTTTCTAAGGATAACTTTTAATCGCTCCGTAGATGCGTATCCACTTTTAATGAAAAATATACCTAAACATATTATAAATGCTGGTATAAACCATCCATATATACTTTCCAATGGAGTTGCCATTAAAACATAAACTCCTATACATACGAAAATAATTGCTAGTATAATTAGTATAAATATATTAATCTGAAATTTGTACTCTCTTTTTCTAATATATCCTATACTGACTGATGTTGCAGCTATTAGATCATTTAGTACATTTATAACAATTGCTAAAAATACATCTCCAGTTAACATGAGAACTACAGGCATAACAAGTCCTTGTCCTGTTTGACCCATAAAGCTCATGCCAATACCAACAAGAGCACCAATAGTTATTAATATAAGAATTTCATATACTTCTAAATTCATTGTTAATCAATCTCTTTTCAGAAATATAAATCTTCATTCAATTTATTTCTATTAAATTCAATAAATAATAAACTTATGTTCCTGCTATTCTTCTTGGATATTTTGTTTGAGCTATTAAATTTTCTTGTAATAACTTGCTCACCAACTCAAACCTCTTTTCTCTGAAGGTTTTATCATACCATAAATTATTTACTTCTTGGGGATCATTTCTTCGATCATAAATATCTCCAAAATTGGTTAAACCTTCATAAACTGTTAATTTGTATTCTTCTGTAACTAGATGTCGTAATCTGGATTTTAAAGGCCCTACTTCCTCATCATTCTCAATAAATACACAATCTCTTACTTTCATGGTTGGATCCTTTAAGATTGGTGATATATCACAGCCCTGCATATCTGGGGGTTGATGCCTTTCTGGAATATTTAAAAGATTTAAAATGGTTTTTGGATAATCAATTGAACTTACTAAAGAATGAGAAACTCCCGATTTTGTTATTCCCGGTACTTTCCATATTAATGGAAGTTGCAAAACTCCATTATATGGACAAGGTCCTTTAAATAGTAAGCCATGATCACCCATTAAATCTCCATGATCGCTCATGAAAACAATAATCGTATCATCTGAATAACCTAACTTCTCCAGGGCAGCGATAATTTGACCTATACTATAATCTACATATGATATTGCTGCAAATGTTAATGCGGTAATTTTTTGTATTTCGTTTTTTAAAGATTCGCGTAAGAATGCTTTTTTAAAAGGCGGATTCTTTAAATGATATCCTAAGAATTTATGGTTGTATAAATTTTTAATGTCATTAAAACTTGGAGGAAGTCCAATATCTTCTGGATTATACATATCTTGATAGCGTTTAGGCGGGTATAATGGATAATGTGGATCTGGAAAGGAGCAATGTAAATAAAAGGGCATATTACCATAATCTCCATTAGCATGTCTCTCTAAAAATGCAATAGTACGTTCTCTTACATATGTAGTATTATATAAATCCTCAGGAATCTCATCGCAAAAAAGACTAAAAAGATTATCATAATTTTGAACCCTTTTTTTCATTTCTTCAGCATATTTTGGCGATTTCTCTTCTATCCATTGAAGATAATGGCCTGAGCAAACTGTACCGTTACCAGAAATTAATTCTACTTCATTATACCCATAATAAGGAAGAGGAAAATTATCTCTAACAGGATATGTTTTATCTTTTGCTGTAGCCCAATCAGTTAAACTTTCTGCAGATCTACTCTTATGACGGAATGGTCCAAGCCAATATTGATGGTGAATTTTACCAATAGCTGCAGTATACCATCCTCTTTTCTTTAATGTTTGAAATACTGTTGGAATATCTTGTCGCAGATTTATACCATTGCTTCTAACCCCATGAACATTAGGGTATACACCTGTAGCTAAAGTAGCTCTATTGGGCATACAGATAGGATTAGTACAGAAGTGATTCGTAAATCGAATTCCTTCACTCGCCAACCTATCGAGATTAGGTGTTTTTACTATGGGATTTCCAGCACATCCCATATGATCAGCACGTTGAGCATCAGTTATTATAAATAATACATTCATTTTTTCACTCATAGGCATCAAATAATAAGTAGAAGATAATAATTAGTAAGTGTATAAACACTATTTCGATTTTTAAAAATAAATAACTTTCTTAATTGAAAATGAAATAAATCTCAAAATAATATATTTATATAACTGGTTGAAAGATATTTTTATCAATTAAATTAAATATGGCTTCGATATCTTTAGAATCACATGCTTTTACTTCCATAATATGTGTTGTGTAGAAATATTGTTGATTATTTTTTTTC
>JBATUM010000003.1:0-6202 GCA_049671145.1 Promethearchaeia archaeon | reverse complement strand
AATTAAAAGTTTCTATAAAACCTCAATATATTAAAATTGAGCAGCTAAAGCAAGTGTCTGATCTAATAAATAAAATTAAATTGTCCCCTCATTTTAGCCAATCTTATAAAAAGAGACTTTTAACTAATTTAAAGCTCGAAAGTATTAAAGAAAGAAATATTTCAGAGTTGAGTGGGGGTGAATTACAAAAGGTGGCAATAGCAGATTGCTTAACCAATAAAGCCGATATTTATCTATTAGATGAACCTTCAGCATTTTTAGATGTAGAGATGAGACTTCAAGTAGCCCAGCTTCTAAGAAAATCAATAGAAGAATTGAAAAAAGCAGCCTTCGTGGTTGAACATGATATAATAACTCAAGATTTTATTGCAGACTCAATTTTAGTGTTTAAAGGAACTCCTGGAATTAAAGGAAAAGCTTTACCACCACTAAATTTAAGAGACGGTTTTAACACATTTTTAAGAATTATGGGAATCACCTTCCGTCGAGATTCTATTACTAAAAGACCACGAGTAAACAAACTAGGTAGTAGTAAAGATCAATATCAGAAAAGAATAAATGAATATTACTATATTCCCAATTAATATAATTAAATATAGAAGTAAACCAGATTTTTTATCTTTATACTCCTCAATTTCCACTGGAAATAATTTTATCTTAATTTTTAGGAAAGATTTGTTTTAATTAAATCTTTAATAAAATAGTATATATATAATTAAATAATATTAAATTGGGGTCCATCTTATAATTATTCTTTAATCTATTCAAATAATCATTTTATAATTTCATTTCCATTGGAAATAAAGCTGTTTATAATATTTTATTATTAGGTTAATCATTTATTTGAACTAATCTCTTAATTTCCAGAAAATTGAAGGTCTACCCCTCTTTCCATTATTTCTAGAGAATTTCTCTATAAGCTTTATTTTTTGCAATTTCAATAAATTGTCATATATTGTAGTTCTAGGGGTATCCAATTCATTGACCAAATCTTTTCTAGTTGTTGGACCATATTTTCGAAGAGTTTTAATTAAACTATGTTGTATAGGAGTTAAATAACTTTTAGCTTCAAATTTTTCAAAACTTACTAATCTATCAACCATACTTTATTCCTCCACTAAAATTTATAATTTGACTTATTGATGGTAAATATTTCGACAATTTTTCGACATTTTTAACTCAATATCGAAAGATATCTTAATAATATAATATAAACACAAATCATATATAAAGATGCATATTTATGACATATTAACATCAAAAAGCATAAATATATTAACGACAAAAATAATGATATAATTGCTACTAAAAGTACATTTTAAAAATAATTATGACTGAAACTTCAAGAACAACAGTTACACTAAGTAAAATAAGCATGGATCGAGTAAAAGATTTAGTTGGCGTATTTGGTAATACTCCAGCAGCAGTGATAAGCAGAATAGTTGATCATTTTTTTGATTATGGAAAATTTGATGACGTTCTAAATAGATTAATTATTAAAAAAAGAGAGTTATATCCTCCTGATGAAAAAACTATTGAAAAAAGAATCACAAATTTATTTAAAGGCGCAAATAAGATACCAGTAGAAGACTTTATAGAGTTTTTAGGGGTAAGTAAGAAATTTTTCTATAATTCTATTCATGCTTGGAGAGAAAAGTATAAAATTCAGATTATTGAGAATTTAGTTATTAGTAATTTAGATTAAAAGCCAGATTTTAAATTATTTGAAATCCTTAAAATATATTTCCACCGATTAATTGAAAAAAATCATCTGTTAAACCTAGAGTCCAATCTAGTAATGAAGTTATTACTCCAACTAAAATAAAAAATATAAACAATGCAAAACCTATAAGTAATGCATATTCAACAAGATTTCCTCCGCTTTCGTCCAAAAAAAAGTGTCTTACATTTTTCTTTATTTTTTTATATACACTGCTAATAGTCAAATCTTATTACACAATTGGTAATTTTGATCCTTATTAGTAACCTAGGTTTTTAAACAGAACTGTTTTTTAAAAATCCTCCTTTTAATAGTTCTAATGTATCATTGAGTTCTTTATTATTTGCTTGAATTCTAGGAATTTTTAATTTGAATCTATTATCATTTTTACTTCTAGGAATTATATGAACATGAAAATGATTAATAACTTGGCCAGCAGCAGTAAAATTGTTTTGTAATATATTATATCCATCAAGATTCAATTTTTTATGGATTAATTTTGCCATTTTCTTAACAATCTTAAAAACTTCAGCAAGATCATCATCTGGGATGTCCTCTAAATTCTGATAATGATTTTTAGGTACTGTAATCATATGTCCTCTTGAGACGGGAAAAACATCCAAAAAAGTTATGACTTTCTCATTTTCAAAAATGATTTTTGAATCTATTTTTCTTTCTATTATCTGGCAAAAAATACAATTATCATCCTTCATATAATCTCACATCGATAGTATAACACCTTTTAATTATATATAATTCTAAATGAATTTTTTGAAACATAAAAAATTTTCACACACTTTTATTTTTTTTAGTAGAAATTACACTTCTCTAATAATTAACATATATCTCATCTGGCAATGTTTTTAAATGATATTAAGAATCTATTGGAAAATGAATTATCGCCAAAAATCTATAATTTTGGTTCTGAAATATATGGTATACATTATGGTAAAATCTCAAATGATAAAATAATTAAAAAAATTATGATTACTATTGATTTAAATTTAGAATCAATACATTTTGCTATAAAAAATAAAATTAGTCTTATTATTTCTATCCACGGCTTAATAAATAAACCGATAATACAATTTAATGGTGAATTGATAAATAAATTAACTCTACTTTCAAAATTTCCAACTCACATTTTTGTATTAAACAAAGCTTTCATTGCAGCTAACGGAGGTATCTCAGACACAATTATGGAGGCATTATACTTAAAATTAGATAAGCCTTTCATGATAAGAAATAAAAATGAGAATCTTATACCAATTGGAAGAATTTGTTATCCTAATAGATACCCCCATGATAAGAAGTCATTGAACTTAGAAGATTTGATTATTAGAGTAAAATCAAACTTAGATATGAACAATATTTCCTATGTAGGTAATTTAAATAGAACAATTGAAAAAATCTGTATTATTGGTGAAGAAACTTTAAAAATTGGATATTTACAGAAATTAATAAAAAAAGGTTGTGATTGCATCATTTCAGGAAAGATATTTCATAATATTGCAAATCATGCCAAAGAATTTGGAATAAGCTTAATAGGGATATCTCTTTTTAAAAGTAAAATGCTTGCATTGAGGAAATTATATAATTTCCTAAGCTTACAATATCCTTATGAAGAATTTTTTTTTTTTAATGGCAAAAATCCTCTAAAAGTATATAAGTAGAGTTATAGTTTAATAAAAATTTATATTTATTAAAACTAAAGATTCATTAAAAACATATAAAAATTAATTAAAATAGCTAGAAATTTTTATATCGATTGAAAGATTTAAAATAAAGGATTTAATGAATAGCTTATGGTAATTCTTGAATATAATGGTAAAGAACCAGAGATTAGCAAAAAGGCATATGTTTCCCCTCTATCAACGTTAATTGGGGACGTAAGAGTAAATGATAATGCCATAATTTGGCCAGGTTCTATTATGAGAGCCGAAAATTCCCAAATTAACATCGGAGAATACAGTACAATTTTCGATGGGGTTATGCTTTTTACACGCTCACAAAAAAGTGCGATTCATATCGGACGTTATTGTATTATTGAATCAGGCGTCACAATCTTGGGATGCTTTATGGAAGATTATGTCCAAGTTATGGAAGGTACTTTAATTTATGAAGAAAGTTCTGTAGGTGAAGGTTCAATCATTTTAAACAAAAGCCAAGTCCCTCCAGGACTAACAATACCAGCAAGATCAGTTTTAAAAGGGATACCTGTTGAACCCATTAGGGAACAAACCCGTAATGATGTTTTAAAACAGAAAGAACGTGCGGAACATTATTCTCAATTATTCATAAAAATAAAAAATCAACTTCCAAATGCTCAAAGTTATGTATTAAGTTATCCAGATTTTGTAAAAATATTATTAAAAAAAGAAATTTGATAAAAATATAAAAAAAAAGATCATTATTCAATTTTAAGCTTAGTTATCAATTCCTTATATCTAGAACGGAGAGTTACCTCTGTTACTCCAACTATATTAGCAATTTCCTTTTGGGAAATTCTCCTTTGTTTCTTTTTACAAACTAAATACAACGCTCCTGCGCATAAACCCTTAGGATCTTTTCCACTTGTAGAAAATTTAGAAATAAATTTATTTAAGACGTTTATAGACGAATTTTCTGCTTCAGCATCTAACCCTAATTCTGCTATAAATCTAGGTACTAGGGAAATTGGATCTGTAGATGGAGCTTTTAAGTTTAATTCCCGAATAAGAGTCCTATAGCACCTTCTCACATTTTTAGCATTTATTGCAGTCTCATCCAAAATTTCTTGCAATGTTCTTGGAATTTTTCTTTCTCTACATGCAAAATATAAACACGCAGCAACCATACCATTTATTGATCTGCCCCGTAATAATTTTTTCTTAAAAGCTTCAATATATAATCTTATCGCGGCTTTTTTAACATGATTAGGTAAATTTAGATTACTTGCGATCCTTTTTAATTCTGTCGTAGCAATTAACATATTCCTCTTATCCCATGTCATTCTTGAATTCCATTTTGCTGCCCTTTTTAAATCGGGACTCTTAATATTTGATTTATCAATAATTGTGCTTAGTCCCATATCAGGTAATAAAATTGAAATTGGAGACCCCGTCCTTTCTCTTTTTTCCTTTTCCTGTTTAGTAAATGCTCTTTTATCGGTATGAGATATATCTACTATTCGTTCACTTATAACTAAACCACATTGACTGCAAACAATTTCCCCTTTTTCTTGAATTGGAATTGTTTTACCTCCACATTCAGGACATAAACTTGATAAAATTGAAGATTCTATTTTTACTTCCATTTTTCAAACCCTAATATAATTTTAATTAAACTAATTAAACTAAATTATTGGAACAACTAAAACCCCTTGCAATACACGTAAATAGAACTATAAAATATTACAAATTCTTTTTGACTGAAACTCAAATTTTTTATAGCGAATGCAAATTAATTTAATTATATTTAAGTATATAAATCTTTCGATTGTAGGAATATTTTTTCAGAATTTGATAAATTTATAATAAAAAATAGGGTAGACACTCAAATCCAAAAAGTACTATTTCTAAAACTGAACAAATTAACATATAAGCCGACTTGTGGGATTTACTATTGATAGTTCTATTATTTACAAAGTAAAATATACTTAAAAAATATTGTAAAATTGCTATAAAGGACCCCAAAGCTATAAAAGGATGAACAACTTCACTTAAAGTATAAAAATCTTCTATTAAATTCTCCATAATAATAAGGATTAAGCTTTTAAAAGGATGAAAAATCCAAATTAAAAGATAAATTAAATAATCAAAAATAATACCAAAACCCACTATTACGTATATTAAACCTAAAATCAATCTAGTTTTTTTCAAATAATTATTCTTTTGATCTAATCCCTTAACTTTCTTTTTAAAATAAATTCCTCTTAAACTTAAAAGAAAAAGAATACCAATAGATATTAAAATAATCCCTAAAGAATATTTTAAACTAACAAATATAAGCGGTAAAAATTGATTGTAAAAATTTGATAATATCTCTAAAAATCTTTGATCAAAAATCATCTATTTTTTTCTAAATAAATGTTTAAAAATAAAGAGCTTTTTAGTAAAAATTCCATGAGTTTCTTTGAAATTAAATTATTAAATTTTTTCGCATTCAATATTTATCTCTCTCATAGTAATATTGAAGTCCTGCCACCAATCTTGACCCTGCTGAGCTACTAATATCGGATCTATTTTTCGAGAATCCAAACATCGAAGTAATTCTTTTTGAGTTTTAATTTTTTCTTTCCATATCTGACTAAAGATATTTTGAAGATTAATTTTTACTTTTTTTATCAATTCTTCATAGCTAACTGATACATCCTCTTTTTTTTGTAATTTCTGAAGTTGATCGAACTTCACTTTTTCTTTTGCCTTATTTAAATCACTACATTTAATAGTTACAGTAAAAGGTTTCTGTTTTCCATGTTGACAGTATTGTTGTATATCACAG
>JBATUM010000002.1:0-7351 GCA_049671145.1 Promethearchaeia archaeon | reverse complement strand
CCTCTGGAGTAAATACATATTTTAATAACCGTAACTCAACACCAGATTCAGTTGCTGGATAACCAATTGGAAATTGATCAAGATGTTGTTGTAATTTAAGGTAAATATCTAAATCCATTTTACTCAATTTTCATACCCTATAAATTTCTATTATGAAGTTTGGTAAGGTTATAAAAATAGAATTTACTTTAAATTTAATCCTTATGAATAATATATAAAAGAAGATATTGTGAAAAACTTCTCTGAGTGAATTAGTTAATTATTAAATATCGAAAGTTCCTTATTTCCTTAATACCATTAATTTCAACAACAAAATTTTGAAAAGCTTGAATTTCTCCTTCGAATATAAGAAAATTTATACTATTTTCGCCTTGAAAATGCTGATTTTTACTTACAATTTGATCATTATATTCTGATTCAATCTTATTTAATTTTCTTTGAACGTTCGAATCAAGTGGAGCGACGATAATTAAATTTCCTATTATACTTTTACTTGATGGTGCAATTTCACTAACAGATTCAATACTCGAAACATCTATTGTCGACATTAATCGCAATAACGCGACTCTGATTAGTTTAGATTTGTTTTCATATCGATTCTTTGATACTAATTTATTTATAAATTTTCGAAGTTGTTCATTTATGCTAATCGATATAATTGGTATAATTAACACCTAACGTTATTATTAATTATAATAAGAAGCATTAAAATATATAAATATTCATAAATAAAAATTTGCGAGTTTATATCTCACGGAGATAATTCCTATAATTTTATAGCTCTCGCGATAACATTCTTGAATTTTTCAACATCTTCTACTAGCTTATCAGCATCAGGATCACTGATTTTATCATCTTTCCCATATTTATTGAGTTGAGTTAACCAAAATTCAAGACGCCCTAAAACAGCCTCATTATCGCCAATTATCTTTCTGAGCCGAACGAAAGTATCGTGTAACTTGTTTCTAATGTTCTGAGCCTTCCATCTAAGCATACAATAGTCCGAAACTTCTGCAAGGTTCTGTGTTATTGCCATAACATCTATGGTTTTTTCTCTTTCTTCAGATTTGATCTTTCTGATAATATTTATTTCCTCAAACAACAATTCTATTATTCTTGCTAAGAATCCAGTTAATTGACCAGCATTTCCACACCAAACTCGAACTTCAAGAGATTGGCTTGCTTCTGAGACATATAGTCTAGTTATAATACGCCCACCTGTATTTTTTGCTTCACTACAATGCCAACTTTCAGATTCGTAATTTCCTTTAGCATCTGCTCCTTCATGAGAAGTGACTGTGCTCACATCAAAATGCTTTAATGTTCTAACTGCAGCCCGATAGGCTAATCGCGGATCTAAATCAGCTATTAGGAAAGCTCGAGCATCATTTGGGAGATCAGAAATTGCAATCTGTACATCTTCTATAGTTGCTAAACATGAGACAACTAAAGGGCATTTTATTTGTACCTCTTTTTTTCTAATATATAGCGTGTGTTGTTCACCCGTAGCATCTTTATATATGACGGTGCCACCAATATTAGAAAGTCCACATTGCTTAGGTTCGAGATAAAAATCACATCCTCTACTCGATTTAGCTTCAATGACAGGAATGGTAATTAGAGGTTGTTTAATCTTATAACTTGATGGGGGGTCCAATATGACTTTGACATTATTTACAGCCATAGAACTTTTATTTCTAACGGCTACTTTAAAGTGTAATTGGCCACCTTCAAAATCATAATCTCTCACTACTTCGATCTCTCCTTTAGAAACATGTTTTGTGGCTTTTTGGATAATCTCACCTGTAGCCTGTGTTTTTGGAACGCTATATGCTACAAAAAGACGTTTGTGCATATCAATATAACCATCGATATCTCCTCTTCCTATTAGCTGTGCTAAATTTTCTTCGATACTTGATTCTGTAACCCCTAGCCTATTGGATAATTCTCTTAAAGGCATTGTTCTGTATGCTTTTGCAAATTCTCTTATTTTACTTTCTAAATGTTTATTTGTCATGAATTCTCTTCTTTGAGTAAATATTCCCTTAACTTTTCCTGTTTTAATAAGTTCATGTAAATTTTTTCTAGCTAATTCCACAGCAATTTTCAAATCAATTGCGAGTTTCGAAAGCTCAAATAATCCTTTTTCTTTTGAATATGATTTAATTTCTTTATAAATCTGTTCAGCATTAATTACTTCATTTCCACGATCAGCAAAGAACGCATTAATTGCACCCGTTCGCATTAAATTGACACAGAAAGATTTTACAAGATCTATAGGAATATTATAGATTTTAGCCAAATTTGTTAGTGAGATTCGTCCTTTTTCACTAACTTCTTTAATAAAATTATCCATTATATATTTCTGAGTATAATAAAATTGTTTATTTAGTGAAAATGAACCCCTAATTTGAAATTGACTTATTAGTTTGTATATTACTTTTAAAGCAATATCGGAACTCATATCTAGCATAAGAGCTAAATCGGCAACTTTTATAGTTCCTTCATTTTGAATTTTGGATAATATTTTCTCCCTCATTTCAGGAGAGATATAATAGAACATTAGATTTTTTTGATCAATTATCCCATAAATTCGTTCCTCATCGATATATTTATTGATTAATTTAACCATTTGTTGAGCTGAAAGATTAAAAGCGTTAGTGATCGTTGAGAAATTGGTTACATGAGATCTTTTTAATAATTCTAAAAAACAATTAGGACACACTTCTTTACCGATAATATGTTTCAAACCTCTTCGACATATAGCAAACCTATATCCTCTTATTAAATCATATTTGCTGGCTTCTCTGGCTAATTGTTCTTTTGTTGGAAAGAATAGGCCTGGAGTTTTTAAATAAGAATTCCATCCACATTTGGGATTTGTACATTCCAAATAATATTGACCAGAAGATAGTCTTTCTAATCTTAGAAGAGCGTTGCATTCAGGACATTTACTATTTTCAACAATTGTGCATCTATAGCTCTTTTCAGCAGCACTAGCTTTTGAATAGACGTGATCATGTTTCTTACACACCCAGCTCTCTGTTGTTGCCATATGGTTTATGCAAAAACTCGATTTGCATCTTTCACATGTATAATCTATCTTATTGGAATCACAGAATAAACATTTCATTATTTCTAAATCAACCTTTATTAGTAAGGTTACAAAATTTAGTTATAATATATATAAAAATACTAGTATAAATTATTAACATAGACCAACTGTTGATTTTGAATTATTAATAAATTTTTAATTTTTTGATTATTCCTTTTTGGTTTTATCTCCCTAATTAAATATTTTGCACTGGAAAGACAGAAATCTGCAAAAAAGACAGAATCATAACAATAGTATTAAATACAATAATGATAGAGATCATAATAAAGAATATTCTATTTTTCCCTTGATCTTTTTGTTTTACAATGTGTGAAGTACTCTGTTTTGCTAAAGCAAGAGGAAATAACCCCACAAATGTTCCAAAAGAGAAATAAAACACTATTAAGAACCCTTCAAGAAACCCATAACCCAAAGAATACTGCAAACACCAAGAATATACAATTAATTCAAATATGCACGGAGCAAATCCTACTAAAATCCCAAAAAAATATGGAGTTTTTTTACTTTCCCAGTTCAAGCTCACTATATTTTTTGAATATTTTGAGTGGGGCATATAACCACGTCGTGTAATAAAAAATAGAAGAAATATACCCGCAAACATAGAAGTAAAAGCACCAAAAAAATTAATAACATAAGGGTCTGGTACAAATCCTGGAATTACAAGTTTAGGTACCGAACTTGCCAAAATAGTCCCTCCCGCAATAATCATATTAGAAGTCATCAAACCAATCCCATAAAGAGCTAATATGACAATACTGCTTTTCGGATTTTTAGCAATTCCAAAAGACCAGAAAAAAAATATTGCTTTATCTTCACATGGAATAGCTGTATGTAAAATACCTAAAGTGAATGCTGGAATAAAAATGATTAAAAACTCTTGGACCATTTTTATCAACTCATCTCTCGGTCTTCTGGATTTTCAATTTGAAATATAACTCAATTAAAGTTGGGAATTAAAATTATTTAATTTTAACTGTTAAATATTAATGAATTTTTAAATATTGAAAAAGGAATCCTTTTTTCATACAAAGCTCTACCAATAATAACACCTTTTACTTCAATATTCCGTTTTAATTTATAGAGATCTTCTTTCGTCCCAAAACCTCCAGCAACATATAAGTGTTTTTTACCAACAATTTCAGCCATTTTTTTGATATTTTGAAAATCTGGTCCTAAAAGCGTTCCATCTACATCGATACATGAAAATAAAATATATCCTGCCCCCATTTGAATAACTTTCTCTCCTAAAGAGAATGGATCTAAATTGGTTTTCTTTGTCCATCCCTGAGTCATTAATTTTCCCTTACTATAATCTAAAGCAATAATTATTTGTTCAGATTCGACTTTTTTTAATAATTGGGATATAATCTCTGGTGTTTCTGTTGCTTTTGTGCCAAGTATTATACGATCTGCTCCTATTTCAATTAGTTCTAAAGCTATTTTTTTTGTTCTAATTCCTCCACCTACTTGAACTTTTACTTTATGTTTCACCCTTTTTATCATTGATACTAATAATTCTTTGTTATTACTTAAACCCCAAGCTCCATTTAAATCTATAATATGTATTCTTTTAGCGCCATGGGAGGCCCAAAAATCTAATGCTTCAAGTGGATTATCAAAGTAGATTTTTTCAGTCCCTTTTAAACCTTTATATAGTCTTACACACTTTCCATTACTTATATCTATACTTGGAATAATTTCGATTATATATCACTCATCAGATTTATTTCTTTTTTTAACTATGCAATATTTAATTAAACCATAAAAATTTAAAATGAGAAATATTGTTACTCCAAAATTGTAGGGGAAAAAATTATATGTAAGTACAAATATTAAGAGAAATGCTAAATGTAGAAAATTATAGACATAAAAACTTGGTTTGATAAACTTATTCCAAATACTTGAATTATCTGGTAAAATAAAAAGGAATAATATCAAAAATGGAATTAAAGTTAAAAGATGATGCTCCCAAACTTCAAAATAACTTATAAAAGTAATTAAAAATCCAAAAATAAACCCAATAAGTATTGAATTCTTACCATTTCCTCTGAAAACATAAAAAATAAATCCTAAAAATCCAAATATAACCAATACTATAAAAAAAATGAGTGTTTGATTAAAACTGATGTTATTGTATACAAAAAAATTCATTATTATTTTAGTTAAGCTAAAAGAAAAACTTATGTCGGTGGGGTTAGATCCTGTAAAATTAACTTCCATGAAGCCATTCCATAAATTAGGATAAATTACAAATATTATAACGTTAAAAAATATTGGTATTATGGCGCTAAATAATCTTACAAAACTTCTTTTAACTAAAAAATTGATTTTTCTTTTCTTTAAATTAATGTTTATCAATATTAAAAATGGTATTAATAAAACTGTAATGGGCTTTATTATTACACTAATTCCTAAAATTATACTTCCAATAAAATCCCATTTTATGCTGTCATATTTAAGGAATATATAAATGGCTAATAAGGTTAAAAAAGTAACATATAAGTTTATTTGACCTAAAAAAAAGTTTATTAACTGAGGCACTCCTATTAAGTATACAGAAATATAAAAAATTAAGCTAGTTTTATCTTCTTCCGTTTGTTTGGGTTTTAGCATCCTAACAATCCTAAATAAAATCACACAGATTAACATATTTAAAATAAAATTAAAAACTGTAAATACAATAAATCCTATATCAAATCCTAAGATATAAAATGGGATAAACATTAAAGGAGATAATGGAAAGTATCTATATTCCCATGCTGAACCATATTCAACGGGATTATATAACTCTTGGAAGTTATTAAGAAACACTTCAGCAGATTTGTAAAAAACAAGAAAATCATTAGCATCACGAAGAAATACAAGTGTTAAAATGATGGACGTAATAATAAAACCGATTTGAATATAGAACGCAGATTTAAATGATTTAAATGACCAAAATACTTTCCAGATTTTTTTAAAATAAGCAATATACGATTTCAACTTCATAGGAATGACATTTTTTAAATGCTCACGAATATTTGAATAAAAGAACAATTAAATATATTTTTATTTGTTTCTCTTAGTATTCCATATTTGTTTAATTATTATAGCTCTTTTATATAATTCTTCAATTTTGTTTCCAATTTTATTGAAATCATGTAGTTCAGCTGCTTTATTATAAGCATTATTTATAACTTTTGTTCTAAATTCAGTACTAGACGTTATCTTTTTAATGCTTTCAATAAACTCGTCGATAGTTTTAGCTTTACAGCATGAATAATTATGTTCAACCCAATCATATACAGGGATATCTCTAGCTACGATGGGGAGTTTGCATATGGCTGCTTCAATTAGTGGGATTCCTTGATTTTCATTTAAAGATGTGCTTAAAAATAAATCTGCTCCATAGTATGCCTCCCTTATATCATCATAAAAACCAGTAAAAACTACATTTTTTAATTTTAATGCTTCATCAATATCTGGATTTTTATTTATCGGCCCAACCCATATAAAGTAATAATGAGGAAAAGCTTCAGCTATGCTACTAAATGTATTTACTCCTTTCCTTTTCCAACTTAACCCTACATTAATTATTATAGTGGCATCTAATGGAACATCATATTTCTGATTTAAATTTTTCCTAAAATTCATTCTATAACTTTTTTTTTTAGTAAATAAATCTATCCGAATTCCATTACTCACTACATAAATAGGATAAGTCATGCTTGTTTGAATATTGGTTAAACATTTTTTAGAATATTCACTGGGAGTAATTAAAAGGTGAGCGGTTCCATACAAAATTTTCAACCAATATTTAAATATTTGATTAAATATTGGCTTATCTGGTAAAAAGTTACTTACTAAATCTTCAACTGTTGTATGGGCATGGATAACAATAGCGGCCCTTTTTCGGTACTTTTTTTTTAATCTACTCACTTGCAAATAAGTAATTGGATCAAATGTAGACGCCGCAATAATATCGACTTGACCTTCTTTTGCCCATTCAGGTTTTTCTTGTTTATTAAAAATCCATACATTATGCCCTCTCTTTAATAGTTCCCCTATTACGTCATTAGTATTTGTTTCTATACCCCCAACAGTCTTGATATTAGTAAATTTCTTATAGATTTGAATATTTTCAATGAAAATTATATTCATAACTTTTAAAATTTTTTTTAAGAAAAAAATTTAACTAAATTCAATTAAAGCAAGTATTTACAGGAATAAGAAGGTTCTAAACTCCCTGAGAATCAA
>JBATUM010000001.1:0-1538 GCA_049671145.1 Promethearchaeia archaeon | reverse complement strand
TAGCCTCTAACCATTCTTCAATTGAATGATATTTATTATCTAATAATTTAACTGCCAGATTATCATCAGAATACCCAAAAATATCATTATTTTGATTTTCAGATATATATTTTGTTCTAAGATCTTTAGGATTTCCTCGATATTCAATATACCCAGATTCAATTTTATTTGTTTCGGGATTTTTCCTCTTTAAATAAATTATACCTTTATTTGTTGAATTTTCATCATCTTTATAATACATCAATTCAGTACCATTAATCTTAAATAATTCTTGAAACAAATCTACCTTCTTTGGACCATATACTTTAAGACTCTCCAATGTTGGATGCTCCCAAATTTTTTTTGAATGAAGATTATTAGATTTAAAATTAAAGAACCCTAATCCTCCAAACTCAGCTAAATCCATATTTCCTTTAATATTTTTACGAGGATGATATTGGGTTAATCCTTTTCTCTCAAGAAATAAATTCATATTTCCGATCTTATTCGCCTTATAATTACCATGATCAGAAGTTATGGCAATGGCCGTATCATCCAAATACCCCGCCTTATCGAGTTCTTCAATCAAAAGACCTATTATTTTATCAATATGTCGAAGATTTAGCTCATAAATTTCTGAATCATAACCAAAAACATGCATTAATAGATCGGAAGTGACGAACCATAAAAGTGAGGTTATTGGGGGCTCTGGGTCTTCAAAAAATTTACTTGGATGTAAAAAAGTTTGTAATAGTTTCTGTACAACAATAGAGTTTGCGCATATCATCATTTTTTTGATTTTTTTATAATATTTTATAAAAAAATAATATAAAATAAGCTGAGTCTTTCTTTCTGGGAAGAAGTATTTAACTCCTCTATTAATAAATTGAGTTATACTTGTAGAATTCCCCTCATCAACCATTTCTATTAAAGTTCTACAATTTTCTCCTATATCTTCATTTATTTTATAAATTTGAATTCTTTTTTCAGAACCATAGGTGCCATAAGAACGTAAAATTGGAGGAAAAATAC
This sequence comes from Promethearchaeia archaeon, assembly GCA_049671145.1. Taxonomy (GTDB): domain Archaea; phylum Asgardarchaeota; class Lokiarchaeia; order Sigyniarchaeales; family SOKP01; genus SOKP01. Next base: position 527 of record JBATUM010000001.1, on the reverse strand, counting down.
TTCGTTCCATCCAATTATACATCGGAACACCATGGCATAACTCATTTCGATAGTCACCTGTATATGTCCCTGTAATTATTGAAACTTGAGTTGGAAAAGTTATTGCTGGAAAATCAGTTATGCAATTTTTCGAAAAGATTCCGTTTAATATTAATTTTTCAAAATTTGGAAGACTTCCTTTACTGATTAAATTAAAAAAATGATCTGAACTTATATCATCAATAATGCATAAAATAATTCTGTTAATTTTATTCATTTTAAAAATTTTAAGATTTGATCTAAATATTATCTTAACGTTTATAAGGTTAGTTGATTAAAGATTATCGTTAAATTATAGTTTTATGAAAGTTTAAAAAAAGTAGAGTAATAAAAAAGCCCCCGGTGGGACTTTCATGACAACGCACTCTCATTGTCATCTTGAACCCACGACTTTAACTTTTAAAAATTTTCTTAAAATTATTGGTGAATAAAAGTTATAAAAAAAAAGAATAAGAAAAAAGCCCCCGACGGGACTTTCAGAATAAAAC